>NZ_JAYGHM010000035.1:34676-60487 GCF_034931125.1 Rivularia sp. UHCC 0363
TTTGCGCTTCCCTGCGGGAACACTTTGCGGTGAACGCGCACACTACCCTTCGGGCAAACTTCGTTAACGTGAGTCTGCTGTCTTCCGCACACGCACTACCCAAACCTGTCAAAAATGAATGATTTGGATCACTAGCGATCTACTACATTAATTCTAATGAGTAATAAATTCGTAGTGCGAGCTTCTAGCTCGCTCGTTACAACCAGCGAGCTAAAAGCAACTAGCGAGCGAGACGCTCGCACTACCCAAACCAGCTAAAAGCAACCAGCGAGCGAAACGTTTGTCCTACGCATAGCTTCTACCTCGCTAGCTACCATCAGCGAACGAGACCCGGACACTACAAAATTATTACCTATCAGAATTAATGAAATGGACTACTAATTAGATGTATTTCTTTCTTTGGTACGTTAAGTTGAAGTCATAGCGCACCCTACCAATGTTAACTTTGAAAATTAATCCGATTTCCCTACAATTGTTTTTATCCGCCGAATTATCCAAGGATTTCCGCGATACTTGCCGTTAATTTCTGATTCAATCAATTCTGTATTAGCAATATCTACTTGATAATTAGCACCGCGATATTGACGAGTAACTTGTTTTTTCAGTGTCTCAGATTGAGAAATTTGATTTTGATGATTATTTCCGTTTTCTTCAAACTTAAGCTTACATTCGTTGCGCTGCAATAACTTTTTAGTAGTAACCAACACTACAATCAATAACAAAACTTGGATTTCCCAAGGTGCTAAAACCAAACTCAACACAAGACTAATAATTGCGAATAAACCTGCAAGATATCCCACTTCATCGCTACATCTTTTAGAGATATAGCCAGTAATTACACAGATAGTAAGTGGAATCAGAAAAAATAAAGGCATCTTTTCTCAACTCCGAATTCCAAGCATTTGCTTTGATATATACACGATAAAGCTGCTACGGTTAGTGTATGTAACTAATATTACACCTTTTCGGCTTTTTGCTACAACACCCTACATATACAAACAGTATCTCGGACTAATATTCCTAATCTTTATGGTTTAGTATATTAGCCTATCACTATATATTAGCCCTCGATTAAAATTATGGGGCGTAGAATTACCTTTAACGTAGTGTTCCTTTAATAATCGCAGAACGATGTTGAATATTCCCCAACTGTTAGCAACTGAACTTAATCTCAAACCTTTTCAGGTAGAAAACGCGCTCTCCTTGTTCGCAGAAGGTGCAACCATCCCCTTTGTTGCACGTTATCGTAAGGAGCGTACTGGGGAGATGAACGAAACTCAGTTACGCGATTTATTAGATAGGTATACTTATCTAACAGAATTAGAAGCTAGAAAATCGGTCATAATAAACGCGATCGCAGAACAAAATAAACTCACTGATGAGTTGAAACAGCAAATTGAATTATGTTTGCAAAAGACAGAATTGGAAGATTTATATTTACCTTATCGTCCTAAGCGTCGGACTCGCGCTATTATTGCGAAGGAAAAGGGACTCGATAAGTTAGCTGAATTTATTAAGTCGTTGAATGTCAAAAATGGTGCTTTAAGCGATTTAAATGCAGAAGCTGCTAAATATATAAATGCCGAAAAAGAAGTTAAAACCGCAGAAGAAGCGCTTAAAGGTGCCAGCGATATTTTAGCGGAAGAAACGGCGGAAAGGGCTTATCTAAGGGCATATTTACGCGAAATGTTGTTAAAAGAAGGCGTATTTATTTCTCATATCAAAGACGAACATCCTGAAGGTACGACAAAATATGAAATGTACCGCGATTATCAAATGAAAGTGAACAATATTGCACCTCACAATATGTTGGCTTTGTGTCGGGGAGACAAAGAAAAGATATTAAGTTATGAAATTGCTTTTGATGAAGAATACGTCCTTTCTTATTTAGAATCCCAAGAAATTCGCAGCAAACAGCCAGAAATTCGCAAGTTTTATCAACAAATGCTCAAAGATGCATTTAACCGTTTGATGAAATCATCGCTAATGAATGAAGTAATATCTGAGAAAAAAGAATATGCAGATATTGAGTCGATCAAAACATTTGAAACTAATCTACGCAACTTATTACTGTCAGCACCAGCAGGAATGAAACCGGCGATCGCGATCGATCCGGGATTTAGAACCGGCTGCAAGGTGGCTATATTGGACGAAACCGGGAAATTTCTGGAGTATCAAGCTATATTTCCCCACACAGGAGCCGGAAAACGCAGCGAAGCCGCGAAAATGCTGCAAAATATGATGGAAAAATATAATGTTGAATTGATTGCGATCGGTAACGGTACAGCTTCCCGCGAAACCGACGAATTTGTAATCGAAGTGCTGCAAAAAATGCAGATCAAACCCGTTAAAGTCATGGTAAACGAGTCTGGTGCATCGATATATTCAGCTAGTAAAGTTGCGATCGAAGAATTCCCCGATTTAGATATTACCGTGCGGGGAGCCATTAGTATCGGTCGTCGCTTACAAGATCCGCTCGCAGAATTAGTCAAAATTGACCCCAAATCCATCGGTGTAGGACAATATCAACACGATGTAGACCAAAAATTGCTCAAAAAGAAGTTAGATGAAACCGTAGAAAGTTGTGTAAACTACGTTGGTGTTGACTTAAATACAGCATCCATTGAACTTTTAACTTCGGTTTCGGGGATTACATCTAGCATTGCTAATAATATAGTTCAGTATCGCAACGAAAACGGAGCCTTTAAAAATCGCCGTCAACTGTTAAAAGTTGCCAAATTAGGACCAAAAGCATTTGAACAAGCAGCGGGTTTCTTAAGAATTCGCGGTGGTGAAAATCCTTTAGATAATACCGCAGTGCATCCAGAAAGTTACGCTGTGGTCAAGAATATTGCTGCTGATTTAAAAGTCGAATTAAAACAAGTTACACAAATAGCCGAAAGTCTTAAAAAAGCCGATTTAAAAAAGTACGTTACCGACACCATAGGTGAACCGACATTACGAGATATTATCGGGGAATTAGAAAAACCGGGAAGAGATCCACGAGATGAATTTAAGTATGCCACTTTTAAAGAAGGAGTTAATGAAATTTCTGATTTAGAAGAAGGAATGGTATTAGAAGGAATTGTAACTAACGTTGCTAACTTTGGTGCTTTCGTGGATGTGGGAGTGCATCAAGATGGTTTAGTGCATATATCCCAGTTAGCAAATCAATTTGTTAAAGATCCGAAAGAGGTGGTTAAAGTTGGGGAAGTTGTGAAAGTTAAGGTGTTGGAAGTTAATCAGAAATTGAAGCGGATTGGGTTGTCGATGAAAGCGGTGAGTCAGTAACCTCACCCCAGCCCTCTCCTTGTTAAGGAGAGGGAGTTGGAGGTTTGATGTTAAATGGTAGGTTGGGTTAAAGGCACAGGAATATTTTATGGTTGATGCAATATTAATAATACGCCGTAACCCAACATTTTGGTGTTAGAATAATATGTTTTTTTAACGCAGAGTGGTAGTGGTAGGTTGGGTTAAAGGCGTAAATATCTTTGTGCTTGATGCAATATTAATAATACGCCGTAACCCAACATTTTGGTGCTGGAATAATATGTTTTTTTAACGCAAAGGGACGCAAAGGTAAGCGCAAAGGTACGCGGAGTATTGAGGTTTTTTGAGTAATTTTGATTTGAGAGGGAATGAGATTAGTTTGTTTTAATTAATTTAAGAATTTCTGATGCTTCCGTCAGGCATTATAGTTTTATAAAAAATAGCTCCCTTACATCTATGATTAATATCTAAATTTTTAGCACCAGTAAAATCGGCATGGCTAAGGTTGGCATCGTAGAAAGAAGTTGGAGACAGTTTATGGTAGGTTGGGTTAAAGGCGTAAATATCTTTGTGCTTGATGCAATATTAATAATACGCCGTAACCCAACATTTTGGTGTTAGAATAATAGGTTTTTTTAACGCAGAGTGGTAGGTTGGGTTAAAGGCGTAAATATCTTTGTGCTTGATGCGGTATTAATAATACGCCGTAACCCAACATTTTGGTGCTGGAATAATATGTTTTTTTAACGCAGAGGAGCGCAAAGGTAAGCGCAAAGGTACGCGGAGTATTGAGATTTTTTTTCTAGATTTTGATTTGAGGGGAAACCGTATTGTTTTGTTTTAGCATAATACCGCCTTGGAATAAATTTCCAGGCTCATAGCTAAAGTCGTCTAAAGACGACTGAATAAGATTTTTAGTGCGTTTTAACGTACTTTGTTTATCAGCCTTGAAATTGATTTCAAGGTGGGCTAAATAACAATATCTCATGAAGATGGTGCTTTACGGCAATACCCACTATCTTGTTATGTCCGCAAATTATCTCAAGCTCTAACACACCCTACAAATAAGACCAAAATTCCCCACCCCAACTATATTAATTCCACAGATTACCCTAAACTAAAATTGCAGTTTTAAGATAAATGCAAATCAAATGACAGTAGGACAAAACAATTCTAAGTCAGTGGATGTCTTTGGTGTGGGTAACGCTTTGGTAGACATTTTGGCTTTAGTGGAAGATGATTTCGTTAAGGAACATAACCTCGATCGCGGTGGTATGACTCTAATGGACTCCGAAAAACAAGGTCATTTATTACGGGAGTTGAAACACCATTCTCTGGAATTGGGTTCCGGGGGTTCTGCTGCTAATACAATGATTGCGATCGCGCAAAGTGGTGGTAAGGGTTTTTATTCGGGTAAGGTTTCTCGCGATACTAATGGTGAGTTTTATCGTCAGGATTTAATCGAAGCTGGAATTCAATTTGATGTCCACCCTACGGAAGAAAATCGCGGTTCTACTGGGACTTGTTTGGTTTTAACTACTCCGGATGCGGAACGTACTATGTGTACTCATTTGGGGGTTTCCACGAATTTAGCTCCTACAGATATTGACGTAGAAAAATTAGGTCAGTGTCAGTATAGTTATGTGGAAGGTTATCTTTGGGATGCACCAGATCCAAGGAAAGCTAGCATTGAGACTATGGAGCAATCCAAGCGTTTGGGTGTGAAAGTTGCTTATACTTTTTCTGATTTATTTTTGGTAAGTCGCTTTAATGATGATTTTCATAAAGTGGTTTCTGAATACTGCGATGTAGTATTTTGCAACGCTGATGAAGTTCGTAATTTCTTTGGTAGCGAATCTTTGACAGATTGTGCCAGTAAACTTGGTGAAATAGTTAATACCGGATTTATTACTGATGGTGCAAATGGCTGTTTGGTAGTAGAAAACAAAGAAGTTATTAATGTCCCCGGATTTCCGGTTAAAGCCGTTGATACCGTTGGTGCTGGAGATTGCTTTGCTGGGGGAGTGTTATACGGACTAACTAATGGTTTGAACGCTCAAAAGTCAGCCCGTTGGGGAAATTATCTTGCTTCTTGTATAGTACAAGTTCATGGCGCTCGTTTGGATAAATCGATGGCTGACAAGATTCCAGAAATTATTGGTAAATAATAGGTGTGGGTTAAAAGCGCTAATAATTAAACATAAAACGAATTAATAATGTAGTCTCCCCGTATTTCGGATTGTACCGAGCGATAATTTGGAATAATCTGTTTTTCAACCCCTAAACGCAAAGGTAGGTTGTGATTTCAAATTGTTGGAGACGTAGCAGTGCTACGTCTCTACATGGGTTTCGTGTTTTAGACAAAATTCAGGTAATGTTCTATAAAATACTGTCAAACAGGCTTTGAAGCGGATGTTTCGCAAATTACAAGTTTCTTCACGTACCGACACGATCGCAAAATTGCCAAATATCCTGAATTCTGGTTATTGAAGCTGTAGCTAATTATTGGGAATTAAGAAAAAAATATTAATCGCATTGATAATGTCTTCTAATCTACTTGTTATCAACTTGGCACTCTGTAACAATCGTTAAGTTTATGTGTATTATATCTTTACTTAATCCAAATTAAATCTAAATTAACCAACTTAAAATTATGCCAACTGAGTTAATTGTCTTAATTGCTGCATTGTTTGTTGCCTTTATCGTTTTTAAGGCTTTACTAAATGTAGTAAAAACAACTTTTAGTACCGCGATCGCACTTTTTGTAATTGTGGTCATTTTGAGTATATTCGGTATTACTCCTGATGACTTAATCAGAGAAATTACTAATTTACCTGACACTTTAACGCGCCTATTTACGCAAAAATAAACGTAAATAGGCTTTTGATATCTAAGATGCTAATAGTTTATTTTTTAATCAATATATAGGCTGTAGCATAGGTTGGTAATTGCTTAATATATTGATTGAAACTATTTTTATTGGGAAAAATACCCGCAAGATAATCGAGTTGATAAAAGTTGGGTAAAAATGCCCCACCTGTATCTGCTATTACTCCCATTCTCAGTTGTTTGCGTCCATTTTGCATATACTCGATCACAATCATTCGACCTAAACCAACGTTGAGTACATCACCAGCAAAAGTTACTCCTGGTTTAATAGAGATTTTTTCATCAATTTTATAACCGTAACCTTTAATATCTTTAACTTCTCGGAAATACCAGTAACGCTTTTGCGATCGCGGGTTTATACCTCTGACATAGGGAATTTCGTTGCTGCGATCAACGTTAAAATAAGCAGAAGAACCACCACCTAAATCAACAAGTATTGTTCCTTCCATTAAGGCTTCTTCTAAACCTTCACGAGTCATATAAACAATCGGTTCTACTTTACCAAATGCCTTGCCTCCAGGTTCGTAAATACCCGACAATACATCTTGTTTAGTATATTTAGTGTAGAATTTATCTGTAAGTGCGTTATCTTTGAGACTGTAAAGAGGAACATTGAATTTAGCGCTTTTCTTGCGAGAACCGGGATGAACAAAAACAGCGTATTTGGTAATTCGTAAATTTTTGCGTTGGGTTTCTTTGGGATTATAAGCAGACCATTTAATTACCCGAAAGTTGGAGTTGATAAAATTGGGGTCTTGTAAACGAGTCGTGCGATTATTTGCAATATCTTCTCGCAATACACCAATCATAAAATCAAGGGTTTTCGTAATATCCTCTACAGTTACACCTTGAGTACCCAGAACCCCCGGACGTGAAATATTTGGGTCATCATCGGTATGGTCTTGATAATATTGTCTCGTATTTACTAAAGTCGCTAATAAATCCGCTTGATTGAAATTAATTTTATTACTAGGTAATTGAGCCGCACTAAAAAGCTTATTACCATTAATGCTAAATTGATATTTTTGTAATTCGTCAATAACTTTGTAAGCTTGGGACAGTAGCTGGGGCTTGTATAAAGTATTGCTTGCAGGTTTTTGACAAGGTGTAGAAGTATTGGAATTACAGGATGCAGGTAACGAAAAATTAGAAGTTAATCCCAGACTTGAATTGATTAATTTGGGCTGTTGGGGTACAGTCGCAGCTTTTAATGATTGCGACTGACCGTAAGCATAACTACTTATACTTCCAGCCAATAAGAAACCAAGACTACCTAGAAAAAAACGCATTTTTGGAATCAACATTTCTACACAATCTATTGTTTACATATTGATATACCAGAACGGAAAGAATAGGTCAAAGGTGAATAATTTTACCGAAACCAAAATCCGAGCGATATAGCATAGCTAGAATTGTCAAAACATTTTTCTGTTCCCCGTTCCCTAGTCCTTATCGAAACGAAATATTTAATTAATCAAGGCATAAATACTCCCCATTGCTTTTCTTGTCAATTGCGATAAATCTATTACTATATACTCTTGTATATCTGTCTTTAGCTGGAAACACAAAGACCGATAAGCATAACTAAAGTTAGTTTTCAAGATTAACTGCGATCGCTCATACTGCAAGTAAACGGGAAAACGAATAATTAATAGAGAATAGGTATTAAGGCCATCTAAATTACGAACTCAGAATTACTAAATACAATACAACTTAATTATTATGCGTTGGGAATTTGGTCGAAGAAGCGATAATGTCGAAGACAGACGCGGTAGAAGTGTTTCTCCCGGATTAGTTGGTGGTGGTATTGGTGGCTTGGTTCTTACCTTGATTGCGGTATTCTTAGGTGTAGACCCAGCGATTATTAACCAAGTAATCCCTCAAGATAATGGTTCGAGTCCAACTCAAACAACTTCCCAACCCAAGGACGAGATCGGACAATTTGTTTCTGTTGTACTTGCCGATACTGAAGATACCTGGAACCAGCTATTCCAACAGATGGGACGAAAGTATCGAGAACCAAACTTAGTTCTCTTCAGTGATTCAGTACAGTCAGCTTGCGGTTATGCAGATGCTGCGGTAGGTCCTTTTTATTGTCCCCCAGACCAAAAAGTATACTTAGATACAAGCTTTTTCCGAGACTTAAAAAATAAACTCGGCGCACCTGGAGATTTTGCTCAAGCATATGTAATTGCTCACGAAGTCGGACATCACGTCCAGAATTTGATGGGAATTTCCGACAAAGTAAGAAACGTACAGAGTCGAGTTAGTAAAGTAGAAGCAAACCAGCTTTCTGTCAGATTGGAACTGCAAGCCGATTGTTTCGCCGGTATTTGGGCAAACAAAGCCCAGACACAAAGACAAATTCTCGAACCTGGGGATATTGAAGAAGCCTTGAATGCTGCCTCAAGTATTGGAGATGATAGATTGCAGAAGCAAGCGAAAGGATATGTCGTCCCGGAATCTTTCACTCACGGAAGTTCAGCACAGCGCGTCCGTTGGTTTAAGACAGGTTTCCAATCGGGTAACATTGACGCTTGTAATACGTTTAGTTAGGTAGTTGGGCATTGAGCATTGGGAATGGCGGATTGGAGATTAAATATTTAAATTTTGTGCTTAATGAATAGCTAGCGAGCAAGATGCTCGCACTACTTTTGTTTTTATTTCTTCCCCCTCTCTCCCCATTACCCATTACCCATTACCCATTACCCATTACCCATTACCCATTACCCATTACCCATTACCCAATCAATAATAGAAGGATTCACCAAATCCGGCACTTCATCATGGGGACAGTGACCCGCACCGGGAATGGGGACAATCTTGATGTCTTTACCATTTTCCCGTGCTTCTTCGTACACTTTCGCGCCGGAAATTGGTGTCCAAGGGTCGTCTGCTCCCCAAATTACTAATAAGGGGCGTTCGATTTTGGGTAATAATTCCTCTGGGGAATCACCGGGAGGGGCTGTCAAAATTGATGCAAACACCTGTTGTGCGCCTTCGTCGCAGGAAGGTTCATAAAGCATATCTACTAATTCATCGGTGACAGCATTGCGATCGCGATAAACTTGGTAGAGGGTGCGGCGAATTTGCGATTTTCTGCGGATATTATTAAATACAAATTTGCCCGTTATCGGATGACCCACTAATTTATTAAAACTGCCCATCACAAAGCGTAGTGGAGGGTTTAGTTCGTTGGAACGATGGCTCAAACCTCCCGCAGCATTGATTAAAACAGCCCCGCTGGTAATTTCGGGATGCTCTGCTGCTATAGTCAAACTTATCAACGCACCGACTGAGTTACCGATAAATACGGCAGGTTGTTTAATGTGTTCTTGCCAAAAGTCTTTGATTAACTCGACCCATAAATCGACGCTGTACTCGATGGGTGCTTTATCGGAACCGCCGAATCCTAATAAATCCAGCGCAAACACTTGATAGCCAGCATCGGCTAATACGGGAATATTTTTCTTCCAATGTCCAATAGATGCACCGAAACCGTGAATTAATACTAAAGGCTTTCCCGTACCCATAACGGTGTATTGAATCTTGTAACCCTTCCAATTCCAAAAGAGTTTTTCAAAAGTGGTTGTTGCTTGTGGTGTGGTAGTCACGGTTGTGAAGTTTAGTAAAGTCTTTATTCTTATAGTAACGGTTTGTTGATACGTATAACCAATGTAGAGACGTTGCACTGCAACGTCTCTCGATATTTTGGTTTGTACCGAAAATCCAGTTATTTAGTAACCTGAAGATGGTATGTTAGCTAATAAAAAAATATTTATGCTGGCAACTTCTATTAATTTACAGTTAGAACCAGGACAAAAGGTGACGTTACAACCTGTTTCCTGGGAGAGTTTTGAAGAGATTCTGAAGCAACTAGGGGAATTTCGTGCATCCCGAATTGCATATGCTAATCAAATATTAGAAATTATGGCTCCACTACCAGAGCATGAAAGGTCAAAAGTGTTACTTGCTGACCTAGTAAAAATACTTTTAACAATCCAGAAAAAATCATGGGAACCTCTTGGTTCAACAACCTTTAAGAGCCACTGCGTTGCGCGGGTTCCCCGCGTTGTAGCAAGTGGCGGTAGTCAAGGAATGTCAGCAGGTATTGAACCAGATGATTGCTTTTATATCAAAAATTATCAAGCTGTAATTGGCAAGCAAAGAATTGATTTGAATATAGATCCACCACCGGATTTAGCATTAGAAACCGATGTAACTTCCAAAACCGAAATTGATGCTTATGAAGCTTTAGCGGTACCGGAATTATGGATTTATGCTGGTGGTAAGTTAAGAATTAATTTGTTGCAAGAAGGTAAATATATTGAATCTATTGAATCTGAAATTAGTTATATTTTTCCGAATTTTAAAATAATAGATATTATCCCACGATTTATGCAGCGATCGTTTGTGGTAGGTGTTAGTCAAACTTTAGAAGAGTTTGAAGTGTTTGTCAGAGACTAGGGTTAGATGAAAAGCATGACATCAAAGTCGAGATTATTGGTAAATATTATTTTTTTAGGGTGTGTGGCTAGTACTTGACCACATAAGTTATGAGAGGTTAACGTAGTGCGTTCACGAAGTGTGCGCGAAGCAAAAGCGTCCCGCTCGCTCGTTACCACCAGGGAGCGGGACGCTTGCGCTTCCCTGCGGGAACACGTACTACCCTTCGGGCAAACTTCGTTAACGTGAATCTGCTGTCTTCCGCACACGCACTACCATAACCCGTCAAAACTTTTGAAAAGAAATACTAGACAAGGCTTTTAGTACGTTTTAACGTACTTTGTTTATTAGCCTTGAAATTAATTTAAAGGCGAGAATTCGGCGTTAACGAGAATGGTGCAAGATGTAAGTTAAACGACTGCTGCTAGTTGCTTCAATTCAAAAATTTTCTTAATTATATCTTCGACAACCTTGTCCGGTGTAGAAGCACCAGAGGTAATTCCTACAACAATTTTCCCATCTGGCAACCATTTTTCGGATATTTCAATGTTGCCATTCAACTGACAATGTTCGATGCAGCTTGCTGACAAGATTCTCTCAACGCTATCAATATGATAGGAAGGAAGTTTTCTTTCCACTGCAATTTCTTGCAAATGAGAAGTATTTGATGAATTAAAACCACCAATAACTACCATAAAGTCAAGCTTTTCCTCGACTAACTCCAACATTGCATCCTGTCTTTCTTGGGTTGCGTCGCAGATAGTATTAAAGCTTTGAAAATGCCGATCTAATTCGGTAGGACTATATTTTTTGATCATCGTATGCTCGAATAGCTTACCAATCTGTTCGGTTTCTCCTTTGAGCATCGTAGTTTGATTGGCAATCCCAACCTTTTCTAAATCAGTGTCGGGGTCAAATCCGGGGGAACAAGCTTTGCTAAATTTGGCGATAAATTCATCTCTATTACCACCACGCAAAATATAATCAGCTACATATTCTGCTTCCTGCAAATTTAGCACGATTAGATATTTACCAGCGAAAGAACTTGTCGCAACGGTTTCTTCGTGTTTATATTTCCCGTGAATTATAGAAGTACAATCAATTTTTTTGTGCTTTTCAACTGTATTCCAAACTTTAGAAACCCAGGGACAAGTTGTATCGACAATTTTACAGCCTTTATCGTTAAGAACCTGCATTTCTTGAACGCTTGCGCCAAAAGCAGGTAAGATCACCACATCCCCAGACCCAACTACAGAAAAGTCTTTTTGACCAGCTTCTACGGTAATAAATCCAACCTGCATTTCTCGCAAACGTTGATTTACCGATGGGTTGTGAATAATCTCATTAGTAATCCAAATCTGTTCGGAAGGGAAATGTTTGCGAGTTTCATAAGCCATAGCTACAGCACGTTCGACTCCCCAACAAAAGCCAAAAGCTTCCGCCAAACGAATCGTCACATCACCGCGAGTTAAACTATAATCACGATCTCGAATTTCCTGAATTAAGCTGCTTTGGTATTCTGAATGTAGCTGAGTTGCGACTTCTTCTTGATGTCCAAATCCTCGACGATGGTAATTTTCAGAATGTTGTAATGCGCGTTTAAAAGCTTTTGTATCCATAATTTCAATTATCAATTATTTATTTACTGTTTACTGTTTATTGTTCACTGTTCATTGTTAACTGTAAAGCGGAACTCCAAACTAAATAACCGTTTGGATTCAGGTGCAATCCATCAGTCGTAAAATTTGAACGGAGATTTCCCTGTTTATCAGCGAACAAAGGATACAGATTTAAGTATTTTACGTCTTCTTTTGCTGCTATTGTTTGCAACTGTTGATTTAAATTACGAATGCGACTATTAGGAATTGCGACGAGTTTTTCTTTGGCTTCCCAGGTTGCTTCTTCTCCCTGATGTGGCAAAATTGACTGAACAACTATTTTTGCTTTGGGATGTTTTTTACGCAAATAAGCCATAGTCTGCTGTTGATTTTGTAAAATTGTCTCATCATTGACACCAGCAATTAAGTCATTAATGCCTATCATCACAAAAATAGTTTCCGGTGTAGTTCGATCAAATAAATTTAATCTTTTCAATAAACCAGCCGTTTTTTCTCCAGAAATTCCTTGATTTAACCATGTCTTATTATCCGGTAATAATTCCGCAGGAAACCACAAACTTAAAGAATCTCCAACCAATATGGTTAAATCGCGGGGTTTCTTCTCTGCTGCAACTTCAGCCTCTTGTTTGAGAATATTCACCCATTTTTTGTAGTTAAATTTATAACGTTTACCTTGCGGGACTGCAACAACTTGCTGAGTTTGAATATTAGTAGGTTGTGGAGTTGAAGAAACAACAGCACCGAAAAAAGCGGTAAAACCCTGCTGTTTGCCAATCAGCAAGATTACCGCGAATAAAAGTATGCCGTTACTTAATAAAGAGAAAAATGCCCAAGCAGGAAAGTTTTTAACAGAACTAGACACGAGTAGCGAGATAAATCATTTGGATAAGATTGTAATCTACGCTTCGCCTTTTGGGGGAGATGGGGAGATGGGGAGATGGGGAGAGATCATTTTTAACTCTCAACTCCTAACTATTTACCATGCCCAATTACCAATTACCAATTACCAATTACCAACTACCAATTACCAATACCCAATTCTCTAATATTACTTTGTGTTTATTTTGTCTGTATATTCGGAATTGTAAGCTTCTTCGCCGTGTTCGCTGATGTCCATTCCTTGTAATTCGGCGTTTTCATGGACTCGTAATCCGACTGTAACATCAACTACTTTGAGAATAATCCAAGTACCAAATCCAGCTACAAAATAGGTAACTGCGATCGCGGCAAGTTCTAATAGTAGTTCGTCTGGATTACCAAATAATAAACCGTTTCTTGCTCCTGGATTTACGGCTCTACTAGCAAAGATACCTGTCAGAATCGCGCCGACGGTGCCACCAACTCCATGTATGGGATATGTATCCAAAGCATCGTCAACCTGCATTTTATGCTTGATGCTGACGGCGTAGAAGCAGATAAAACTGGTAATGCTACCAATTAAGATTGCTGCTATAGGTGTAACGAATCCTGCTGCTGGAGTAATACCGACTAAGCCAGCAACGCTTCCTGTGGCTACACCTATTGCTGTGGGTTTACCGCGTAATGCTCTTTCTAAAATTAACCAAGTCAAAGCTCCTGCGGCTGCACTGGTATTAGTATTAACAAACGCAACTACTGCTAAATTATTAGCTTCTAAAGCACTACCGGCATTAAAGCCAAACCACCCAAACCACAGTAAGCCAGCACCTAATAAAACAAAAGGTACGTTGTGTGGTGGACTTAATTTATCGGGAAAGGTTTTTCGAGGTTTGAGGTACGTAGCTGCGACAAAAGCCGACACCCCAGAACTTATATGTACTACCGTACCACCAGCAAAATCCAACGCACCCCAACCACCAGATAAACTTAATAATCCACCAATACCCCAAACCATATGCGCGATCGGGGAGTAAACAAAGATTGACCACAAAACCACGAAGACTGAGTATCCAGTGAAGCTCATTCGTTCGGCGATCGCACCGGAAACGATTGCGGGGGCAATAATGGCAAACATTCCTTGATAAGCCATGAATGCCAAGTGGGGAATTTGTGGTGCATATTCGCTCGGTTGCAAACCAACATCATTTAAACCCAGCCATTCCAAGCCTCCAAAGAATGCGTTACCAGGTGCAAAAGCAAAGCTGTAACCCCACAAAACCCAGGTAACACCGATAATAGCCATCGCAACGAAGCTCATCATCAGCGTATTGAGGACATTGCGGGTGCGGACAAATCCACCATAGAAAAAAGCAAGACCCGGTGTCATTAACAATACCAGCGCCGCACAGATTAATATAAATGCTGTAGAAGCATTACCATTATTGGCAGCAGGTGGAAATCCTGGTGACTGTACTTGAGCAAAGGCATTATCCATTGTTCCACCTACAATCAGCAGAATTAGAACTACTATCAACGTAATTTTTTTCAACACTTGTTATCGTCCTTGTGCGCCGACTATTTTTCAGGAATGTAAATAAATGTGATGACTTCTTGGAATCGAGAAGTTAAGAGTAATTCAAGTAGCGTTAAAGGAAGCAGAGACTATCAATTAGAAAACATTTTGATCTCAAATATTTGAGGTAACTATTAGCGATATATTGGAGATAAATTACCAAAAATCCGGTAAATGTAACCCCGATCTTAGTTGTGAAGAAAAAAACAAGATGTGGGTTTTAAGCTTTTGAAAAAACGGGTTTTGTTTGAAACGGACAATATACAGCCGTTTTCATCCGAGTGAGGTACACATCATAAATATAATTCAGTAGCGATTGTATTTAGATAATAGTGAGTTTATTACTAAATTCGATGATTTAAAAAATAAAAGTAATTCAATATTCTGGTTTTAAACTAAATAATTAATTAATAAAATTACTACCTTACCATATATAAATATGTAGACAAATGAGAATTACTATAAATGGCAACATTATAATAACAGCATGAACATTAGCTTTTGCTATTGAAATAGAAATATCCTTATTCATATATCTCGTTCCCTGTGATATTCACTAGTTAACTTTGTGAATTAATCACCATCTTACTCGTTCCACCCGAAACCCGATTTTTACCAAACCTAGATTTAATCAAATAATAAGCAGCAGGAACGAAATAAAGAGCCAAGAAAGTTGCACCAACAACACCACCCGCGATCGCAACAGCTAAAGGTGGCCAAAATTCTCCACCAGAAAGCAATAATGGCACAAATCCGATAGCGGTTGTTAGGGTAGTGGTAAGTACGTGACGAGTTGAATGCAATACTACTTCTTGAATAGCTTTGGGATTTCCGGTTTTTGCGATGGGATGGTTGGAGATAGCGCTGATAACCACAATCGAGTCATTGACTGCTACACCAATTAAACCTACAGAACCGATAATGGGGTTGAAACCGAAGGGATAGTCAAACAACCAGATAGAAAATAAACCCAAACCTAAAGATGCGATCGCAACTATTCCGATAACACCTGCAAGTTGAAATGAACCCAGGGAAAGTACCAATGTCGCTACCATGAGAACGATTAAAACTCCCACGGTGGAAACCAAACCACCTACAGCATCATTTCTTTCTTCTTCCTCTCCACCAAATTCAAATTTGTAACCGTTAGGTAGGGAAAAATTACTATCTTCTAATTTGGCTTGAAATTTATTTAAAATCTCTGCTGGTAAAACTCCAGCATTGAGGAAACCTTGAACTGTATTAACTCTTTGTCCGTTGTAGTGAGTAATTTGAGCAAGTTCTGGTTTCAGTTGGACTTTACCCAAGGAAGAAAGAGGAACAGCAGCGAGGGGATTATTTCCTTCTCTATTAATACTCGAAGAATTTGCTAATAAATCTAAAGAAGAAATTTGTGATAAGTTACCTCGTGCTTGATTTCCCAAACGAACTCTGACGGGTAATTCTTCGTTTCCTTCTAATATCGAACCACCAACGCTACCTTCTAAAGCATTATCCAATTGTTGAGCAATTGTTGTCCGATTTAATCCTGCTAAACGTGCTTGTTCTTCGTCTACTTGGAATTCTATTTGTGGTTGAATTTCATCTAAGCTCGCACGGGTATGAGTGACATCTTTAATTTGGACTAAAGATTGTCTAGCTTTTTCCCCTAATGATTGCAAAGTTTCCACATTAGAACCATAAATCCGCATTTCAATGGGTGCAGCAAAAGGAGGTCCTTGTTCTAATTGTCTAACAATAATTCTTGCTGAAGGAAAAGTTTTATCTAGTTCGTTTTGTAATTTTTTGGTTAGCTGACTCGAAGTAAGAGAATTTAATTGTACTAAGGCTTGAGCGTAATTAGCTTGCTGTTGTTTTCCACCAGTCAAATTATAGTAAAACGAGGGAATACTGCGACCTAATAACCAGTGAACATCTTTAACTTCCGGATTATCTATAATTTGTTGACGAATTTGTTTAATTAAAGTTTGAGTTTTCGCTAAAGAAACTGAAGCTGGTAACTCTAATTCAATTTGAAGTTGATCTCTATCTGCTGCGGGGAAGAATTGTTGTTTGAGACTACCAGCTTGAATAAAACCCATAATTGGGATTAATAAAGCTAGCAATATTGATAAAACTGGTTTCGCGATTGTGAATTTTACGGTACGTCGATATAAGCGAGTCAAAATAGGAATTGAAATACCATTTTGTAACCAGGATAAATTTTGTTTTTTCTCTTTTTTTCTATCTTCTGCACTATCCTGATGACGATGAAATTTCGCAACAAAAGTGGGAATAATTGTTAACGAAATAAACAAAGAACAGCAAACAGCGACAATAACGGTAACAGCAATTGTCCCTACAAATTCTCCTACACTTCCAGGTAATAGTGCAATTGGTAAAAAAGCTAAAACAGTAGTTAAAGTTGAACTTAATAGAGGAATTGCTAAATTTTGAATACTATGCTTTATCGCTGAAGAGGCTTTAATTCCCTTGCGTAGTTCATTTTGCACCTCATCTACCATGACGATTGCATTATCAATTAAAATCCCCAGGGCAACAATCAATCCGGTAATCGACATTTGATGTAGGGGAATATTTAACCAATTCATCCAACCAAACACCATCAATACCGATAAAGGTAGAGCCGAGCTAACTATTAAAGCACTCCTCCAACCCATCATAATTATAGTTACACCAAATACTAAACCCGCACCCAACAAAACATTCAAAATTAAACTGTTTAGCCTTTCTTCAACATAACTACTTTGAGCAAAAATAATCGGTAAACCAATACTGCTAGCTAATTCAGATTTAAATTCAGCTATCTTTTTATCGGCTACTTTTGACCACAAATCTAATCTGGTTCCCGACTGTACGTGAACCGCTACAGCAACAGCAGGATGACCGTTAAATAATGCGAGTTCAGTCGCTGGTTCTCTAATTCCCTTACTAACGGTAGCGATATTTTGTAAAGTCACAAATTGACCTTGATTACCAAAATTAATCGGAATTTGTCTGATTCTTGCCAATGTTTCTAATTCTCCGGCAACTTGAATCAATAAATTATTATCTTTATCCCGTAATTGTCCGGCTGAAATCTTAGAATCACTTTGAGCGATTTGTTGCGATAAATCCCTTGCTCTTAAATTATAACTAGCCAAAGCTTCGGGATTAATTTCTACTATAATTTCCTCTTTCGGTTCGCCAAAAATTTCAACTTCCTCAGTTCCCGAAATAGCTTCTAAACGTTCTTTAAAAATTTCTGCTTGACGACGTAAAATCGCGTAATTAGGTTTATCATCTTGTTCCCAAGTCAAACCAGCAATTAAAGCATAAGCTTTGACTTTTGCTTCTTCTAATTCTGGCTTAACAATATTAGCTGGTAATTCTACTTGTACTTCATCGAGTTTATTCCTGATCCGCGTCCAAACCGAATCTACTTCTTGTTTACTGACAGTATCTTGTAAATTAATCGTAATAATAGAACTACCAGTGCGAGAAGTAGATTCGTAACTATCAATTTCCTCAATTTCTGTAAGCTTATCTTCAATTTTTTCAGTTACTAAAGCTTCTACCCTTTCCGCATCACCACCAGGAAAAAAAGTACTAACTATAGCAGTACGAGAAACTAATTCTGGGTCTTCTAATCTTGGTAAAGTAAAGTAGGAAGAAGTTCCCCAAACTGCAATTAAGATAATGGTCAGAATTAATAAACGGGAATTTCGGTAAAATAGAGTAAACATAGTATTTTGGCATTGTGAATTAATTATTCAAACTTTATTTATTGGTCTTATAGGGTCTGTTACGGCTTCGGGATGTTGAGATATAAATTACTATTTTTAAAATGCCGTAACGCACCAATCAAAGTTTTGATAAAAATGCATTATTCTATTTCTCATTTAATCAGTTTTATAATTATCACCAATCTGCTGACTCAGAACGTTTATATATAGTGGAAAGATTAGCCAAAGTAAAAAGAGAAGTAGCTCAAATCAAACGTCAATTAGAAGAAGATTCTTAATATTATTAATCTTCTTTCTTTTCCCTACTCCCTACTCCCTTCAATAACCAATTGACCGGGAACAAGTCTTTGAGTACCTTCAGTAACTATTGTGTCTCCTGCTTGAATTGTCCCTCTAACTAAAACCCTTTTGCCGTTGGTTTCTAATACTTCTAATAATCTCCGCTCTATTTGATAAGATTTACTATCACCCTCTTTCTCAATAACCGCATAACAAGACCACAAACCGCGATCGCCTTTTACTAATGCTGTTATCGGCAACCAATAACCCTCTGTAGTAAATGTTTGAGAAATTTTGAAGCGAGCAATTTCTTTAGGGGAAACGGCTTGGTTTGATGCTAGCTGTAAGACAACTGTCCGAGTCCGAGTCGCTGCATCAACTTCTGGTAAAATTGACTTTACTCTAGCTGAATAAGTTTTTTCCCCAATTTCTAATTCTTGCTGAGTACCGGGTACTAATTTGCTCGCGACATTAATCGGAACCCCAATTTTTACTTCTGGTTTACTATCTTCAACTAAACGTACTATCGATTTCCCAGCATCAACTACCATCCCTTCATCAGCAGAACGAAGTCCAATCGTTCCAGCAAAAGGAGCTTTCAAAGTGCTTTTGGCAATAGTTATATCTAAATTGGTAATTTCAGCAGATAATTGGTCAACTGCTGCTTGTTGTCCTGCTTTTTGTTCGTAACGAGTTCCGTTGAGCAATTCTTCCAGATTACTTTGAGCATTATTCAAACGCTCCGATAAAGCTTGAGAATTAAAAGCAACTTCATCGAATTGTTCTTTAGAAATAGCTCCTTGCTCGTAAAGGTATTTTCGGCGATCGCTCTTCAATCGTTCTAATTTTAATTGCTTTTCTACATCTCTAACACTGGCTTTTGCTGCTGCAATCTGTTCTCTTCTCGCACCATTTTTGAGTTCCACCAGTCTCGCTTCTGCTTGTGCTTTCTGAGCAACCAAAGACTGACGTTGGGCTTGCAAATTAGCTGTATCTAATTTCGCTAATACCGCTCCTTTACTAACCCTGTCTCCCTCATCTACCAATATTTCTACTAATTTACCGCTACGTTCAAAACCAATTTCGCTGGTACGCATCGCTACGACTTCCCCCGTATAGCTTTGCACTGTTTGATAATTATTGGTTAATTGAATTTTTGTCGTTTTAACCGGAAGTGGTGTTGCTTTTTGTGCTTGAGCTTGAACCGGAGGATTACTTGACTCAATACCACCAAATTTACCAATCCCTACACCAGCTAGTAAGATGATTGAACCAGCTAAAAATAACTGCCATCTATGAGAGGGAGATGGTTTTTCCTGTTGCAAAACTTCTGAGATAGACTGCTGATTCATGGTTTCATCGTAGAGAAAGATGATTTCTAAAATACAAACATTGAATATACAACAAGTTGTGTATATAGTTATAGTATATAAAACAAATTGAGTATGTCAAGCTGAATTATATGAACCGCACCCAAACTGCGAACAACTGAAAATGTCACTAGCGCATACAATTTTGGCAACACTGGGTTCTGAATCCTACAGTGGTTACGATTTGTGGAAGAAATTTTCTCAAACGAGTAAATATTATTGGCAAGCAACCCAACAACAGATATATAGAGAGTTAGGAAAATTAGAAAAAGACGGTGCAATTACCTCAGAATTAATTCCTCAAGAAGGTCGTCCTAATAAAAAGCTCTATCAAGTCACCAAAGAAGGAATAGAAAAGCTCAAAATCTGGCTATTAGAACCAGCAGAACCGATGGCAATTCGTGAAGAATTGTTGGTTAAAGTAATTGCATCTCAATTAGTTTCTAAATCGGTGATTTTGCAAGAAATTGAACGACATCATCAAATTCATTCGCAAAAATTGTCTGAGTATAAAGAAATTGAACAGCGTGAATTCCCCGATATTTCTCAATTGTCTTACGAAAAAAAATGTCTTTATGTCACCTTACGCTGCGGTATTCGTTACGAAAATTATCGGATTGATTGGTGTGAAGAGGCGATCGCGCTATTAGAAGAATGTGATAAAGAATAAGAGGCTGCGCTCAAACACCCTCAGCCTAGAAGGCTGGGGCTAATACTACAAAGCCTACCTACGTAGGCTGGATTAAGCGCATCTTTATACCGAAACGGTATTAGCTTGTTGTTTCGATGAGTTAGTTTGCGTGGGTTTCAACAATGTTAGAAAGCTTTATCTTAATCCTACTTCTAGGCTTTTTCGTCGGACAGATTGCTCGACGATTGAAAGCTCCTGCACTAGTAGGAATGGTTCTGGTAGGAATTATCCTCGGTCCCCAAGTTGCCGACCTCATCGCTCCCGATGTCCTTGCAGCATCTGCTCCTTTACGAACGATCGCCGTAATGGTAATTTTGATGAAGGCTGGTTTGGGTTTAGATCGCGAAAAATTAGCTCAACAAGGAACTGTAGCGCTACGGTTAGGCTTTCTACCTGCAACGTGCGAAGCTTTGATTATTGCTTTTGCTGCGATATGGATTTTCAAATTCAACTTTCCCACGGGTCTATTATTAGGCTGTATCATTGGAGCCGAATCACCTGCGGTAATTGTACCGGGAATGCTGCGATTGAAAAGCCTGGGTTGGGGAGTCAGTAAAGGAATTCCCGATGCTATCCTTACGGGTAGCGCTTTGTCAGATGTATTATTACTACTAGTATTTAGTCTATTACTCAACTTTTTAGTCCAAGGACAAACGGACGGAGTAACATTACCTTTCGGTTTAAAAGTGAATGCGCTTCAACTCCTCCCCATTCAAATTATTTGCCAAATTGTTTTAGGAATAGTACTGGGTTTAGTCGCAGCAAAACTGTTGGTTTTATTACTGACGAAGCAGAATTGGACTCAAAATACGGCGCAAGACACCTTAGTTTCGGCAAGTTTAGCCTTACTTTTAGTAGTAATCGCGGAAAAATTACCTTTGTTTTCCGGCTATTTAGCAGTAATGACAACGGGATTTTTCTTAATTGAATTGGATGCTCCTTTAGCACGAAGATTGCGTTCTGGTTTCGATAGTTTGTGGGTAGTAGCAGAAATTATTTTGTTTGTATTGTTAGGAGCAAGCATTCAAATTATTGTGTTAGAAAAAACTCTGGTACCGGGATTAATAATTTTGGCGATCGGAACCTTAATCGGAAGGTCTTGCGGATGGTATTTATCTACATTAGGTAGTAACTGGAAATTGAAAGAAAAGTTATTTTTACTACCTGGAAACTCAGCAAAAGCCACAGTTCAAGCAGCAATCGGAGCGATTCCCCTCAGCTATGGAATTGAAGGTGGAGAGACAATCTTAGCGATCGCAGCTTTATCTATTTTAGTAACTGCACCTCTGGGAGCCTGGGCAATTCCTACCTTTGCACCAAAATTGCTAGAGCGGGGTGAAGTAGATCCCACAAAAGTGGCGATCGCTCGTCGGATTATCATATTGGCTGCCGTTGATACTTCCCATGTAGCTAATCAAGTATTAATTAAAGCCGCCGACCTTGCCCGTCGTAGTGATGGTGAAGTAATTGTATTGCACGTCAACACTACCAATGCTGAAGAAATAAAGCTTCTACAATCAAAATCTCAACGAATTTTAGCAGATATTCGCCATCAGTTCATTACAGTTACAGGTTCAGTTCCAGAGTCAATTATTCGCGTAGCTCAGGAACATCAAACTGCTGATATTGTTATGGGCAAACGAGGACATCAATCCTGGGAAAAACTGTTAATCGGTTCCGTTTCGCAAGCTGTATTAGAATCTAGTTTAATTCCTGTGATTTTAGTTGAATAGAAAGTAAGGAGTAGGGGGAAAATATGGGTATGACAGCTTAATCCAAAATCCATTAACGTGGAAGCGTCTTCCCGTCTTTAAAATCCAAAATCTAAAATCTAAAATCCGAAATTAAAAAGCCCCACTTCCATAAAGAAAGCAGGGTTAATTTATTCAATACAGGAATTGTCGCGAAAACAAATTACAAACTTCTAGGCATATCTTCATGTGAAGAAATTCCAGGTCGATCTAATTCACCATATCCAATGGTGTCAGCTTCTTTAGCAAAACCGCTATAAGCTTCCATTCCATGTTCTCCAATATCCAGACCTTCCAATTCTTCTTCACGGCTGACGCGGATACCTAATGTAGCTTTCAACGCATACCAGAAGATGGTGCTGAGTAATACGGTCATTCCACCTACAGCTAAAGCACCTGCTAATTGAGTGAATAGCTGCTCGATACCACCACCGAAGAATAAACCTGCTTTGGGTCCTGCTCCATCAGCATAAAGACCGTCGGCTCTTCCTCCTAACGCGAACAAACCTACAGCCAAAGTACCCCATAAACCACAGACTAAGTGAACAGAAAGCGCTCCTACTGGATCGTCAATTCTGATTTTGTCAAAGAAAGTAACGGAAAATACTACCAATACTCCGGCGATCGCACCAATCAGCACTGCACTAGGCAAGTTTACCCAAGCACAAGGTGCGGTGATACCTACTAAGCCAGCCAAAATACCGTTGATAATCATCGATAAATCTGGCTTACCCAAGTAACCCCAAGCAACAAAACAAGCAGCAATTCCACCAGCAGCAGCAGCTAAGTTAGTGGTTAAAGCAATATGAGAAATTGCATTAGCATCAGCAGCCATTGTAGAACCGGGGTTAAAACCAAACCAGCCTAACCACAGAATCAAACAGCCCAAAGTTGCGATGCTTAAATTATGAGGAGGTATTGCGTTGGTTCTACCGTTGCTGTATTTACCAATACGGGGTCCAAGTATAGCTGCACCCATCAAAGCGGCCCAACCACCAACGGAGTGTACAACTGTGGAACCAGCAAAATCCCAAAAACCAGCTGTTGCTAACCAGCCACCACCCCAAATCCAATGTCCGGTAATTGGGTAAACGATACCAACTAGCAACAAGCTGAAAATCAAGAAGTCAATAAACTTAATTCGCTCGGCTACGGCTCCAGATACGATTGTTGCAGCGGTTCCAGCAAATGCTAATTGGAATAAGAATTTAGCAGACAAGGGAACACCAGCCCAGCTAAGAGATTTGAAAACTCCTTGATAAGCTGTTTCTCCTACAGCAGGACTATTATCTGCACCTGAGAGGAAGAAACCATTCAAACCCAAGAATGGAGTTCCATCACCGAACATAATACCGAAACCAATCACCCAAAAAGCGATGGTTGCTAAAGCAAACACGATCAAGTTCTTAGTCAGAATATTAACGGCGTTTTTCTGACGACACATTCCGGTTTCTAACATTCCGAAACCAGCGTTCATGAATATGACCAAAAACGCAGCAATTACAACCCAAACTGTATCTAATCCAACTTTTAGCCCTGCAATCTGTTCCGCTGTAGTTGGTTCTTGTGCTGCGGGAGCCTGAGCAACTGCGGCATAACTCCAAGCTAATACAATAAAACCTGCAATAGGCAGACAAGCACGCAAACTAGGATTTAAGCCTTTTATTCCTTGTCCTACTTGCTTGACAAACGAGCTATTACGTGTAGCGCTAGTAGACTGTTTGGAATTACCCCGCTTAGCATTTCTATTATTTCTTCGCGTCAATCTTTGCATCTTCACTCCTTTACTTCAACTGGAAAAACGCTGCTTGATTCGAGTAAGATTACTCTTTTTTTATTAGGTCTAGATATCAAAAGCAGAATTTTTCCGAATAGCATCATCTCGCTGTTCGGTAATTCATCTTTGATTCTTATACCTATAAAAGCTGCTGCTCAAAAAGCCTATTAAAAACCTTGTTATCAAACAATCTAGTTAACAGTCAACAAAGCAACGATACATCTGTTACTCAAACCAGTTCTTCTTAAAATATTATTATTATGTATTTTTGGAAACCTCTCAAGTAACCTCACAAATTCTTTAATATTTAGATATTTGTCTACAATCCTTATTTTTCTAGGGTTTACTATTTTTAAAAAGTTACAACGGTTAGAAGATAATAATTACAGCAGGCTGTATGGGAATTCTGTAACTGTTGATACTATTTTTTGGTGTTTTTAATTATTTTGGATGCCATTTTAAGCTGCAAATAACCGCAAAAAGGCGTTTTTTGTCAATATTTAATAACTTTGTGTTTAAAATAAAATAGCATAAATGTTAATTATTTATACAAAAATATCAGTTTTTACACTTACAAAGAAAAAATATTAATTTTATTTAATAAATGTAAATAATTGTTATTTACTAAAATTTTTTTATCGTTGACAAATAGTAAAAATACTTGTGACAATAGGTTAGTATAATGACATTTAGTTTTTGCGATTTTACGTGTAAATTTTGTAGCAAGTTTACATTTGATTGAGATATTCTTGGTAGCCCAATTCTTCCAACTTTTCTTGCTTAGCCGTTACAGAATCGCGGAGATTTTGACGATATATAATCACTTTTTCCAATAAATCTGGTTGATGAGTAGCGAGTATTTGTACAGCTAAAAGTCCGGCATTTTTCGCATTGCCAATAGCTACAGTTGCTACAGGTATACCGGCTGGCATTTGCACGATGGAGTGTAAAGAATCGACACCTTTTAAATAACGACTGGGAACGGGAACCCCAATTACCGGGAGCGGAGTTAAAGCAGCAACCATACCGGGAAGATGCGCTGCACCACCTGCACCAGCAATAATCACTTTAATACCGCGATCGACAGCAGACTGAGCGTATTCCACCATGCGGTATGGGGTACGATGAGCGCTAACGATCGCAACTTCGCAACTAACACCGAATTCTGCACAAATTGCGATCGCATCTTGCATGATGGGTAAATCGGAGTCGCTACCCATAATAATCCCGATGAGGAAGGTCATAAGCAATTTTGGATTTTAGATTTTGGATTAAAATTTTCTTTATTAATAGTCTCATTTTTAGGGAGCATTTTGCTTTCTTAATAGCTTTATATAGCGGGTAAGATGCCCGCACTACAAACTTATTTTTCAGCTTCCCCCTACTTCCTCTATCTACCTAAATATATAAATTTCCCAGAAAATTCCAGGACTTACGTTAGCGGAGCGTGACGCGGTAGCGTCATTATTGTCACAATCTATCAATGGTGCGTGACGCTACAAGTCTTATAACCACGTACAAAATTTATTGAAGCGTCACACACTAGGCTGTGTACTTTGTGGG
>NZ_JAYGHM010000035.1:60646-79714 GCF_034931125.1 Rivularia sp. UHCC 0363
GCCTAGTCACACACCCTACAATAACTAAAACTAAATATATAAATTTCCCAGAAAATCCCTAGAAAAACAATTAATGACATTTTTATTCTTGATTAATAGCGGCAATTTCTATCAAAATTGTCTGAGCTTTATTCGTGAATTTCCTGAATCCAATGACTCAAAAAACTTTAAGTAATTTCGCGACTCCACTAAATATAATTAACGCTCTGGTTCCCGGTTACGAAGATCGACAAATGGTGTTTATTAACCGCGATGGCATTGTTGAACAAATAGTGTCGATGGATAAAATTATCAAACGGGTTCCTCTGACTAATTTACAGGTATTAGATGCTGAGGGCGATCGCCTTTCTTTGGGTGGTGTCGATTTACAGATTAACGGTGCTTTGGGAACTGCTTTTCCAGATTTGAATCCAGAAAATGCCGGTGATTTACAAAAAATTTGCGATTATCTCTGGGACAGTGGTGTTGATGCATTTTTACCGACTCTGGTCACAACTTCTGTAGAAAATATCGAACGTTCTCTTACAGTCGTTAGCAATTTTATGCAAGATCAAACTTCGGGTGCGAAAGTTTTGGGAGTGCATTTAGAAGGACCTTTTTTAAATCCCCAAAAACGCGGCGCACATCCTCAAGAGTTTCTGTTAAATTTATCGCTTGCAGAAGTAAAGCGAGTTTTAAGTAATTTCACTCAAATTATCAAAGTGATTACCTTAGCGCCAGAATTGGATGCCAACAACGAAGTAATTTATTATTTACATCAACAGGGTATCACCGTTAGTTTAGGACACTCCCAAGCCACCGCAGAGCAAGCACAAAGCGCGTTTAATGCGGGTGCAACTATGGTAACTCACGCTTTTAATGCGATGCCACCCTTACATCACCGCGAACCGGGTTTATTAGCTGCGGCTATTACCCACGAAAACGTCATGTGTGGTTTTATTGCTGACGGTAAGCACGTTTCACCGATGATGATAGATTTACTGTTGCGGGCAAGCGATTATACCAAAGGACTGTTCTTAGTTAGCGATGCTTTAGCTCCTTTAGGATTACCCGACGGCACTTATCCTTGGGATAGTCGAGAAATTACAGTTAGTGATGGTACCGCACGGTTAGCAGATGGAACTTTATCGGGAACAACTTTACCCCTGCTATGCGGAGTGGAAAATTTGGTGAAATGGGGCATATGTAACGTTGAAACAGCCATTGCGATCGCAACCTCCGCACCGCGACAAGCAATTGGTTTACCAGGAATTGAAGGCGCTCATGCCAGCAATCTGTTACGTTGGAATTATGATGAATCTAATAAACAATTAACTTGGCAGCGCTTGTTGTCCTAAAAATGATTTAGAAAAACTGAATATTTTTCAACGAACCACAAATGCACATCACTTTGTGGTTTTCTGCTTTTTAAACGGTTGCACTGTCCTCAATTGATGTATTCTACCGATAATAAGCATTTTCTCGATTTAGTACCGTTAATTATTAAATTTTATGAACGTAGTAGACGATAAAACCATTGTTAAGGAATATTTCAATTCCACTGGCTTTGACCGTTGGAGACGTATTTATGGCAATGGTGAAGTTAATAAGGTGCAACTTGATATCCGTAAAGGGCATCAAAAGACCGTAGAGACAGTGCTTAGCTGGTTGAAAGCCGATGAAAATTTGTCAGAAATATCAATATGCGACGCTGGATGTGGTGTAGGTAGTCTCAGCATACCTTTAGCTCAAGCCGGAGCCAAAGTGTACGCTAGCGATATTTCGGAAAAAATGGTCGAAGAAGGTAAAGAGCGAGCCAAAGATATCTTAGGAAACGCTGATAATCCAACTTTCGCCGTGCAAGACTTAGAAGGCTTGAGTGGTAAGTATCATACAGTTGTTTGCTTGGATGTTTTGATCCACTATCCCCAAGAAAAAGCTGCCGAAATGATATCTCATTTATGCAGCACCGCAGAATCGCGAATAATTGTGAGTTTTGCACCTAAAACCTTTGCCCTGAGTATATTAAAAAAAATCGGAGGTTTCTTTCCAGGTCCGAGTAAAACCACCCGTGCATATCTACATCGTGAAGCCGATATCGTTGATTTTTTGCAAAAAAACGGCTTTAACATCCAACGTCAAGCAATGACGCGCACGCGGTTTTACTTTTCCCGCATACTGGAAGCTACACGCAACTAAGGTTAAGATCGCGGCAAGATATCACATCTTGTCGTGTTTCTATGAAGTTTCTCACAAAAGTTTCGGCTGGTTTGCTACTCTCATTCGGATCTATTCTTCTCATGCAAGTAACTGTGGAGGCATTATCGAACAATAATCAAGAAATTGAACAGAAACAGGAAATAGCAGATAAAGCATTTGCTGGTGTAGCTTTAGGTTTATCCGGTGTTGGGTTTGGAACTTGGCTGATATTGGGATTGCGTCAGCAACATCAAAGACAGCTAACAAGTCATCTTCAATCTACTTTTTATCGACTTGTAGAAGAACAAAGAGGACAAATCTCCTTATTACGCTTTGCTAAAGAAGCAGAGATTACAGGAGAAGAAGCCAAATTATTCTTAGATTCCAAAGCCAAGGAATTTAATGCTACTTTCGACCATCATCACAATGGTGGGGTTTATTATCACTTTCATCTTTGAACGGGTGTATTTATTTTAATTCTGTTTTGTTTTAATTAACTTGTGGAAACGTTGCAATAAGCGCGTTTCCCCATAAAACAAAAGCATTTAATTTTAAGAGTATATGTAATTAATATTTTTTTAATTTCAGTAACAATACTGATTTAGCAAGAAAATATCCCAGGTAGCCACATCTTTGACACTTTAGAGCGAGTGATAATTTGATGATTTATGACTGGAAGCTTTGATGAAGTGAGGTTAGAATCAACCTTAAAAGTTAAAACTTTAAAAATATTATGAAAACTGCTGAGAAGTTAGCTGCTGGTTGGTTAATTACATTAGGGTTTATGATGACAACACTATCAGCCCACGCAATGATAAATAAACATTTAATGTATAAAGATCTAATTGGCGAGCATGATTATATCAATGATTATGCAGTAGCACAACTAGATACCACAGCAGTGAATGGAATTATTTTCGGCTTACCCAGCTTAGCTTTAGGTGGATGGTTAGCTTTGGGAATGCGTCGTCAAGGGAAACAAGAAAAAAATGCGATCGCACAACAAATGAATCTTCACCTGCAATCGATGTTTTATCGCATGATAGCCGAAAACGAAGGACGCATCACAGTTTTAGGCTTTGCCATGCAGTCACAGCTACCACCAGCCACCGCTAGAGAATTCCTAGACGACCAAGCCAAGCAATTTAACGCTAACTTTAAAGTAAGTGAAGACGGTGCAGTTTCTTATCACTTTGATATTTAAAATAAATTGGTAATTGGTAATTGGTAATTGGTAATTGGGCATAGAAAATAATTCGTAATTCGTAATTAATTTCTCCTTGTCCCCCTATCCCCCCATCTCCTCATCCCACCATCCCCCATCTCCATCAAATCAGTAACATGATAAAAATATTCATGAGTCTAGCAGCCTTATTTGCTGGTTTATCAGTGGCTGCTGGGGCTTTTGCTTCTCACGCTTTAAAAGAAAGACTTAGCGATCGCGCTCTAGAAATTTTTGAAGTCGGCGCTCGCTATCAGATGTATCATGCTTTAGCGCTGTTACTTGTAGCAATTTTGCTCAATCAAGCCAAATCACCTGCACCAAGTTTAATTGCGAGTGGCTGGTTATTTATTATCGGCATATTTATTTTTTCAGGAAGCTTATACGCTCTAAGTTTAAGCGACATTAAAATATTAGGAGCCATCACACCAATTGGTGGTGTAGCATTTATTGCCGGTTGGGGTGCATTGGCGATCGCTGCATTCAATTATCAATAGTATTAGTATTAGTATTAGTAATTTCAACTATCTGGCGTTTGAAACCGCTACTACACAGGCGAAGTCCACCTGCGTGGACTAAAAGATTTATAACCCGTCTTACTGCGGGTTTCCTCGATAGTACAGCAACGTCCGGTAACAAAGCGTCAGGTAAAGTATAAAAAAAAGACCCAGAATTGATTAAATCGGTACGAAAAAAATGATCATCATCGAATTAGACATTTGTACTATTTTTGCTATAAGTGATTAGTTATGCATTCCTAGGATAGGAGAACAGGGAGTAAAATACTTGACTCATAACTCCTAACTCATAACTTATAACTCATAACTCCTAACTGAATTTATGTGCCGATTACTTGCCTATCTTGGTTCGCCTGTATCATTAGAAAGTTTACTTGATAATCACGAACATTCACTGATAACCCAAAGCTATCAACCCCAGGAAATGATTTCTGGGACTGTTAATGCTGATGGTTTCGGTGTTGGTTGGTATCACGCTCAAAAAGATACTGAACCTTTTAGTTACAGAAGTACGCTGCCGATTTGGAATGATGTTAATTTACCCAGTCTCAGCCGTTATGTTGAATCTGGATGTGTCGTTTCTTACGTTCGCAGCGCAACTGCGGGACAAGCACTCGATATCAGTAATTGCCAACCATTCAAATATCAGCGCTTATTATTTATTCACAATGGTAAAATTGATCAGTTTCGTCAGACCCTATATAGACCTATACGCAGTCTATTAAATGATGAAATTTATCAGTGGGTAAAAGGAACTACCGATTCAGAGCATATTTTTGCTCTGCTGCTTAACGAGTTGCAAAATAGCCCAGGTAAAAGTTTAGAGCAGGCTATGCATCTAACTTTACTCAAACTAAAAGAGTTAGCGGAACATCATGAAACTTATACTCTAGCTAATTTAGTTATAAGTGACGGAAATCGTCTTGTAGCTTCTCGCTTTAGTACAAAACCTCCATCCCCTTCTCTTTATTGGCTGCAAAACGACTCAAATTCCAACTCGGTAATCATTGCTTCCGAACCGCTGTTTAAAGGTAATTGGAATTCGTTCCCAGAAAATAGCATTCTCAGTGTGAGAGAAGATTGTGATATCAGAATTGAACAAATCTAGTTTAAAAGCATCTAGTACGAAAGAGAGCATTATTTGCGGTTTTGTCGAATGTCGCGCAAAAACTCTTGAGTTGTTTAAAAATATGGATGAAGCTACTTTTTGTCTTCAGGCTCATCCAGATTTTAGCCCTGTAGGTTGGCATTTGGGGCATATTGCCTATACCGAATCTTTATGGTTATTAGAACGTAACGCTGAAGCATCTTGTTTGTTTCCGCAATACCGTCAACTATATGCAGCAGACGGTTTACCTAAAAATCAACGGGTTAAACTACCTTCCTTAATCGAAACTCGCGATTACCTCGATACAGTTCGAGACAAAGTTCTGTATCACATGGAAAAAACTGATTTACAACAGCAAGAACGTTTATGGCGCTTTTTGCTACAACATGAAAGCCAGCACAGCGAAACTATTAGTTTTGTGTTGGAATTAATTAGGAATCAGCAGTCAAACCAAGAAAAAGAAAATTCTTGGCATCTTGCTTATTCTGCTTTAACCCCCAATCCTCTCAACGAGATGATTCAAATCCCAGCAGGTGAATTTGAAATGGGTAATAATTCTTTGGATGCTCTCGATAACGAATGTTCTGCTCACAAAGTTGATTTAGAGACATATTCTATTGATCGCTATCCTATAACCTGCAAGCAATATCGAGTATTTATGGAAGCGGGTGGTTACAAAAGTAATCAGTGGTGGTCGGAAGCAGGCTGGAAATGGTTGCAAGCAGAAAAAGCCACACAACCGCTTTATTGGGAAGATAATCCAGCTTGGTACAATCACCCAGTTTGGGGTGTAAGTTATTACGAAGCAGAAGCCTACGCAAAATTTGTAGGTAAACGTTTACCTACAGAAGCAGAATGGGAAAAAGCCGCGAGTTGGGATGAAAAATCAAAATCCCGTCGTATTTATCCCTGGGGAGATAAACAACCTACACCCGAACACTGCAATCACAATAATTTTCACAGTCAAACAACACCAGTAAACGCTTACCCGTCTGGACAAAGCGCTTACGGTTTGTACGATACCTTGGGAAACGTTTGGGAATGGACTGCAAGCTGGTTTGATGCTTATCAAGGCTTTGAACATTACCCCTACAAAGGCTATTCGCAAGTTTATTTCGACAACGAGCATAAAGTTCTTAAAGGTGGAAGTTGGGCAACTCGTCCCTGGGCTTTACGCAGTAGTTTTCGTAACTGGTACCATCCCGGAGTACGTCAGATGTTCGCCGGATTTCGCTGTGCAGCTTGAGGAAGGGATGGGGGGATGGGGAGATGGGGGGACAAGGGGGTGGGGAGACAGGGGGTTCGGGGGTAGTTAAACAGCGAGCAAGATGCTTGTCCTTATGGACACGCTTCGCGTTCAGCTTGCTGACCCGTTAGGGTAACGCACTACTCCTAACTCTTAACTCCTAACTCCTATTCTCTATACTTAATCTAAAATCTAAAATTCTTTAACTGATAACTGTTGAATGTTCACTGCTGACTAATTCCTGATAATCTAGATTTGGTTTGACGTTTGTTAAACAAAGCAACCTCTCAGACCAAATAATCGGAGGCTTAATGACATTTTCAAAAGCTATCAGCGCATCGGTTGGTTACTCCAAAAGCGTAGAAAGTCGCTTGAAAATACAGCACTTGCAACAATTAACAATTGCTTCTCCTGATGGAAGTGATGTAGTTAAAGGATTAACTCATAATCCTAAATATCTCTCCCCACGCTATTTCTATGACGATCGCGGTTCTGAGTTATTTGAAGAAATTTGCGAATTACCGGAATATTATGTAACTAGAACTGAGACTTCGATCTTACAAAATTGCGCTGAAGAGATTGCCGATATAACTGGGGAAAGCGAGTTAATTGAACTTGGTAGCGGTAGTTCAACAAAGACTCGTATCTTATTAGATGCTTATCACAAAAAAGGTTATCCTCTCCGTTATTTACCAATTGATGTAAGTGCTGGTATTTTAGAAGCAAGCGCTCGACAACTTTTAGTAGATTATCCTTCGTTACAAGTTCATGCATTAGCGGGAACTTACGAACAAGCATTAGAGCAATTGCAGCCAAGCGAATTACCAAGTCGTACTATCGGCTTTATCGGCAGTACTTTAGGTAATTTGAATCCTCAAGAATGCGATAATTTTCTATCTCAAATTACCGCTGCTTTACAGTTGGGAGAGTATTTCTTATTGGGTGTAGATTTGCGAAAGCCAAAACATATTTTGGAAGCTGCTTACGATGATTCTGCGGGAGTAACGGCGGCTTTTAATCTTAATATGCTGAATCATTTAAATCGCCGCTTTGATGGTAACTTTGATTTAAGTAAGTTTGAACATTGGGCATTTTATAACGAGACAAAGTATCAAATAGAAATGCATTTGCGATCGTTAGAATCTCAAAGTATAGAATTACGTTCTCTTAATCTTAAAGTAAACTTTGATCCGGGCGAAACTATCAACACGGAAATTTCTCGCAAGTTTGATATTAATGGTATTCAAGAGTTACTTACAAAGAAAGGTTTAGTTCCGCAAAAAGCGTGGACTGATGATAATAAATGGTTTGGTTTAATTTTGTCTAAACTTTCTTAAATAGTAGGGTGGGCATTATTTTTTCCCACCCACTCTTAATTGTAGGTAAGGCAAATTGCGGTGTAGGTTTTCTTCCCGCAATATTGCCGTTGTGTTACGGCACAAATAATTTTGAGGATAAATAGGTATTATTCTTGTCGTAACTCACTGCGATCATTGGCAGTTTCTAGCTATTTATTTATTAGGAAATCTAAGAAGTGATTCTTGGAAGCTCCGCGCCTTCAGGTCGGAGTGGTGTCACAGAGTATAGCGAGCAAGATGCTGTCCTTACGGACACGCTAAGCGTTCAGCTTGCTGACCCGTTAGGGTAACGCACTACAAAAAATCCATTTGCACTTTCGGTATGCTTTCGGTTGATGGTACGTTACGGCATTAATTAACGTATAACCTCAAATGAGATTACAAAATGCCTAACGCACCCTACAAAATACTATTTGAAAACTTCTACTTCATGAGCAATAGTTCTAGGTTCGGGAATTAGCAATCCATCTTCTTGCATCCCCTCTAAATGAAATTCAACAGCTGACTCTATTAACATTTTTACTTCTTCTAAACTTTCAGCTACTGCAATACATCCAGGTAAGTCAGGAACGTAAGCACCATAGCTCGTTTCTGCTTTTTCAATAACTACAACATAACGCATTATTCTTCCTCCAATTGTGCCTGTTTCCATATACTTTTAAGTGTACCGATAGGCACATCAATACTTAACTTACCGGCTACTGTAACGGTACCGGATTTATCAAAATGTTTAAATTGCCTATGACTACCTTTAGTTCTAGCAAGATACCAGCCATCATTTTCTAATAGTTTAATAACTTCACTTACTTTCATACTGCTGTTTTACTGTGTAGGCAAAATTCCTGTTACAAATAGAATCGCAGATTATGAGTTTTTAACTCAAGTGAAAAAACTTTCTTAGATAATGAGGTGAACAATTTTTATTTTCCATCTGATTTTAATTATACGGTGTGTTACGGCACCTGTGAATTCCGGAATAAATCGATATATTATTCTTGCCGTAATGTACTTTAATCGTTGATGGTGCGTTACGGCATTAATTAACGTATAACCTCAAACAAGATAAAAAAATGCCTAACGCACCCTACAAAATATTATTTTAAAACTTCTATAACTACAGAATAATGAATTATTATTGTGGGTTAGATTTCAACAACTTGACTATTTTTCTAAATGCAAAAAATATTACGGCAACGATTAACAATAAAATATCTACTAAACTGTAGGAGTGACCCAAATCTACAATATAGGTTATAGATTGACTCGCAATATGTCGCTCTCCACATTACTGTCAAGGTACTGGTTAGTAATAAAGTTGCCTTGATTGGTAAAGAATTTGCATTAGGTTGACTCATTATTTAATTCTCAAGAAATTATCCGTATTATCAATCAGTTGAATTAGATCTATGCTTTTCGAGCGAAAATCTGATTTACACGGCTTTAAGCCAAATCTATAATTTTTAAAAAGATTCACGTAGTAAAATGTTGCACTTTTACGATAATGTACTGCATTAGTTAATGTTATTTGCAGTATTTTAAATTACAACTGCCATTGAAAGAAATTAACTATATTACCTAATATTCTATGTTTGATTAAAGAACGCTTTTTCCACTCTACATAGGTAATCTGCTTGCTTTGTGCAAAACCTTTTTCAAAAGTATCTTTAATCCCCTTAACTAACTCAGGTTGGGGGCTACAAATATCTAATTCTTCGTTATGACAAAAGCTGCGGGGGTCAAAATTAGCACTACCTGTCGTTGCCCACAGATCGTCAATTAACAGCAATTTTGCATGGGTCATGCTGGGCTGAAACTCATAGATTTCGACATCACCTGCAAGTAACTTCCCGTAATGTTCATAGGAAGCATAATATACCGGCTTTTTATCGCTGCGGTTGCTGGTGGTAAGAATGCGAACGTCTACTCCTCTTTGTTTTGCTTCTACCAATAAATTCATCGAGTGATCGTCAGGTAGAAAATAAGGACTAGCTAACCAAATTCGTTTTCTGGCACAAACAAAGCTGTTGTACTTAAAATTTTGAATCGGTGAAAAACGGATTCTGGGGTTTGCTCCCGGTACTACTATCATTAGATGCTGGTTATCTTTATCGTCAGCAGGCTGGAATTTTTCTCTAGCGAAATCTGCCGTACAGTCATCAAAAGTCCAGTGTTGCGAAAATACCCCCGTTAAAATCCGAATAATTTCTCCTTCTAAACGTATCTCTACATCTAACCAAGGCTGGGTATCATCATCTTTTTGTGTTCCATCCCACATATCAGAAATACCCGCACCACCGATTAAGCCAAACTTACTATCGATTAGTAGTAGCTTGCGGTGAGTACGACCAGCATAATCTAAAGGAGCTTTCCAATTGAAGGAATTGAAAAAAGATATTTTTACCCCCGTTGCTCGCAAACGCTGCCAATATTGCTTAGATATCTTTTTTGTGCCATATTGATCGACAATCAAGCGTACTTCAACACCCGCTCCGGCTCTTTCGGCAAGCGCGATCGCAAAATCATCGGCTCTCTTACCGGGAGTCATAAAGAACGTTTCAAAGTCAATTGTATGTTGTGCTTGACCGATCGCATCTAAACGAGCTTGTTGAATATCGGCTGCTTGATTCCAGAAATTGGTAATTACCCCCTTACTCATAAAAGAGTTGGTGGTACTAGCTAAGACAAAGGGAAATTCTGGATCGTCCGGTTTAAGCGCGTTTTTAACTCGATATTTTATGCGATCGCGAAAGGCTCCCCGGAAATAAAAACCGATTAAAATAACTAAGCTGAGTATCAATAATGCAATAAACAGCCGCCACAAAATCGACTCAACCATTATGTATATTAAAAATTAACTATAGAATAAAGTATTCGTCGGAAGTTATTTTATGCTGAAATGCTTCAAGAATAGAATTATAATTATTAAATGCGAGCGAATAAACTAAATACATCTAGCTACAGAAAGAAAATTTATTTATCAAAAAGCATAAAGAAGGTAATTTTAATTACCAATCCAAAATCCATTGACGCGGAAGCGTCTTCCCGCAGGGTAATCTAAAATCTAAAATTCCGATCATCCAATCGGTTGCTGACCCGGATTTACCGCATGAATAAACTCGTTACCGGATGCGGGAAATCCTCGTTTATAACAAGCTTCTTCTGGTTTTCCCCATCCTAACTGTAAAATTATTTCTAAAAAGTCAGATTTTTCCCATTTCCATAAACCAGCCCATTGGGTTCTCTGGTCTATTCTTTTAATATCTTCTAAATTAATCTGCTGATATAGTTTACCGTTACTAACACTTAAATAAAAGTCCATCCCCACAGTAACTTTAGACCAAAATTCTAAAATCGAAGTCTTGGCCGCTTCTATTATTTGTAAATCATTTTGTAGCGCGATTAACTGTCCATCAACTTCCGGGTAACGTAAATTTTCACCTTTCACATTTACCTCTCGCCATACAATACCAGAAATTTGATGCTCCTGCTGATATTCATGAATGGCAGTTTTAAAATCCTGATAAGCAGTAAACTTTTGCAAGCCTTCAGTTTTGATAAACTGGTCAATTACAGGATTACCAGATACCTTCACTTCTAACTTCAAGCGCTTTCCCGTCAGACAAGCTTGGCGCTCATCTGTTAAAATTTTGATTAGTTCCTCGGTAGTGTAAACTTGTGACATCAGAATACACTCTAGTAATTATTAGATTTATCAATTATTAGTTAGCAGTAATTTCTGAAATCTTTACTGCTGACCTCTAAATATTATCGCTTCATTTCAAAGATTGTAGTATTGAATATAACTAAAAACCAAGTGCCGACTTTTTGGCGGCACTTTAAGTTATTCAGATAACTCGCTACTGAATTCATTAAAAGAACGTCGTTTTAATTCTACGGATTCCGAACGTGGTAATAAATCAAACATTTCTCTAAATTTGTCATCTATTTCTTCAAAAGGAACTTGTCCTTTTTTGTTTAAAATCACATCTCCCGCTTGATTAAATACTACTACTTGAGGAACACCACCGGAATAGTAATAACTTGGTTCAGTGGGAGAATCCGTTGCTTCAAGTGAAATTCTATCTACATCTACGGTAATAACTTCTGCTACGCTACCGTAAGATGACTGAATGCGGGAAATTACAATTGCATACTTTTTACAATCGCGACTGTCATCTACATAAAAGGCTAACATTGTAGGTTTATGATTTGCCAAAGCTTCGGCTAAAGTCGCGTGTGCGGGGACTAACGAGCCATTCCCAGCATAAAGCATGAAGATATTACCTTCGTATTGATCGTCATCCACAGTTGCTAACGCTGGCTGCATACTCGTAAATGATAGGCAACTAATTAGGATTAATAAACAGAAAAGATGTAAAATAAACGACTTTAATTTACTCATTCAAAGCAACCCTTTAAGCTAGATTTTGTTTTAAGTTTATGCTGAAATGAACTTCGCAAGATAGATATATAGAAAATGGGTAATTGGTAATTGGTAATTGGTAATCGGTAATGGGTAATGGGTAATGGGTAATCGGTAATGGGTAATGGGTAATGGGTAAGTTATTTTTGTTCTTGTCTCCCCATCCACCCAATCCCCCATCTTCAAATTTGTGACCTTAACACTGGCTTTTTCTCCGGGGATTCGCTAAACTCACGCTTATTAAATTTGAAACTTATATCTTTAAATTAGGGTACGTTTGTGGGAATTCAACTTATAGATAAATTTAGGCTTGGTTTGGCTGTCTCTGCTGCAAAAAGCGTGACTTTTGGAGTCCGTACTTTGCGTTTAGGTGCGGCTTCTGTGTTACCTGGTTCCATTGCACGACGTATTGAACCCAACTTGTTGCGATCGCTAAGTCAGCAAGTTAAACAAGGCATCATCTTAATTGCCGGTACTAATGGTAAAACTACCACATCTTTGCTGCTACGCACGATGTTGGAGGAACAAGGGTACCGTGTCGCTCTCAACTCTACTGGTGCTAATCTAGAGAATGGTTTGGTAACGGCGTTGATGGAAAGTACCAATTTATTTGGTCATTTAGATGTCGATTACGCCATTTTGGAAGTTGATGAGAATATTGTTGCCAAAGTATTGCAGCCAATTCAACCCAGAGCTATTCTTTGTTTAAATTTATTTCGCGACCAATTGGATCGATACGGTGAAGTAGATTCTATTAGCAAGCGCTGGACAAAAGCAATTTCTACTCTTGCACCAGATACGGTGGTGATTCCCAACGCTGATGACCCGACTTTATCTTATCTCGGTCAAAATTTATCTCAAAAAGTGGTATTTTTTGGTTTAACCGAACCGGAAAAGTATTTAGAAGCGATTCCCCATGCAGTTGATTCGATTTATTGTCCTAATTGCGGACATTCTTTGGATTACGAAGGCGTTTATTTATCACATTTGGGAGATTATACTTGTCCGGCTTGTGGTTTTGCAAAAAGCGAACCCGATTTAAAAAGTCGCGAATGGGAACAGGTTCTCGTAGGACTTTATAACAAATACAATACCTTAGCCGCTGCCACTGCTGCGAAAGAATTGGGAATTGATGAAGCCAACATCCGTAAAGCAATTCCAAAATTTCAACCAGCTTTCGGACGTGCGGAAGAATTAATTATTAATGGCAAAAAAGTCCGGATTCTGCTATCAAAAAACCCGGTAGGTACCAACGAAACGATTCGAGTTGTTACCGAAAGCAACAATCACACAACTTTACTGGTATTAAATGACCGAGTACAGGATGGTGAAGATGTATCCTGGATTTGGGACGTTGACACCGAAAAATTGGTACAGCGGGGAGGAACTTTAATTGTGAGTGGCGATCGCGTTTACGATCTGGCTTTACGTCTGCGCTACAGCCAAGAGTCCCTAGATAACAACCTAAATTTGATAGTCGAAGAAGATTTACGAAAAGCAATTGCAACCGCGTTAGAACATACCCTAGAAAACGAAACGCTGCATATCTTACCTACTTACACGGCGATGTTAGACGTGCGAGAAGCATTGACAGGTAAAAAAATTCGGTGATTTCTAACCTTTAACCTTTAACCTTTGACCTTCAATCATGAATAACCAACTCGAATTAACTATAGGCTGGCTTTACCCAACGTTGATGAGTACTTATGGAGACAGAGGTAATGTCATCGTTATCGAACGTCGCACTCAATGGCGCGGATATGGGGTTAAAGTCGTAGCTTTAGACCAAAATTCTACCGCTGATGAGATTAAATCTGTAGATATCATAGTTGGTGGTGGAGCGCAGGATAGACAGCAGGAAATCGTGATGCGCGATTTGCAAGGTGTAAAAGCCGATGCGATGCGCCTTAAGCTTGACAATGGTACTCCAGGAGTATTTACCTGCGGTTCCCCGCAGTTGCTGGGACATTATTACGAACCCGGTGCGGGACAAAGAATTGAAGGTTTGGGAATTTTGGATTTAGTTTCCGTACATCCTGGTGAAAATACTCGACGCTGCATCGGTAATTTGGTAATAGAAGTTACCGCTTCAAAATTAGCGAAAGATTTGAAAGAAATGTTAGGTGGTGCGACACCTTATTTAGTCGGCTTTGAAAATCATGGCGGACGTACTAAATTAGGAAAAGTCGAAGCCTTGGGTAAAGTAGTTTACGGTTTAGGAAATAACGGCGAAGATGGAACCGAAGGAGCGTTTTATCAAAATGCGATCGCAACTTATTCTCACGGACCATTATTACCGAAAAACCCCGTTGTCGCAGATTGGTTAATTCAAACTGCGTTACGAAATAAATATCAAGAAGCCGTTACTTTAACACTCTTGGATGATACCTTAGCGATGCAGGGACGCGATGCGATGTTGAAGCGGTTAAATGTGGATCTTTCTAAAGGAGAGATGGCGAAGGTTTAAATTAACTCATACTCTCGTTACAAGGTTTCACCTTGTAATGCATATCAGGAAGGCTCTGCCTTCCGTCAAGTCTTGAGGCAGAGCCTCACTCACAGCAGTTCCTAGCCAGAGTCTAGGAACCAGTTGTTCTCGTTATTCTCTATTCTCGTTACAAGGTTCCACCTTGTAATGCATATCAGGAAGGCTCTGCCTTCCGTCAAATCTTGAGGCAGAGCCTCACTCACAGCGGTTCCTAGCCAGAGTCTAGGAACAAGTTGTTCTTGTTGTTCTCGTTATTCTCGTTACAGCCGATTGTTTAGCGGGGGTGTATTTGGGATTGATTCCGAATATTACTCTTGACGATCGAGATGTTCTTGTTGTTCTCGTTATTCTCGTTACAGCCGATTGTTTAGCGGGGGTGTATTTGGAATTGATTCCGAATATTACTCTTGACGATCGAGATATCTGCGAAATTGCCACATTCGCTTATAGAATTGGTGATTATGCTTGGGGTCACGAACACCATCACGGAACCCCCAAACAACGAGTTCAAGCTGTTGTTATCGGCATGAAGGGTTCTTTAAATGGTAAGAATATTAATAGTTGTCATATGTAAATATCGACTCGTAGACAAGCGATACTAATTATTTAATTTATTTAAGCTGCGATGCAATAAGGTGAAATAAAATACAAATCCCATAGATAACATCCACCTCGTCTTCCAGATAATTCGACTTGCCAAATACCCATATCGGTTCTAAAATCTATCAACAATTGACCGGCTTTTTTCTGTTTGTGTAGATAATCTTTAATCGCGTATTTTGTTTCAGATTCATCTAGAAACGGAGTTAATCTTTCACATATTTCTTTTGTCAAGCATCCCGAATCTATTTGTACGCGACACCGAAAAATAAAGGGTTTACTTTGCTGCTGAGATGTGTTATTTTTCATCGGTATAGATTGAAAAGTTACTAATATTTACTAGCAAGTAATATTTAATATCAAGATGCAGTTCATCAATTGCCATTTTTAATTATGGATAGATGATGAAAGCACATGGCAATAATGCTTCAGCAGTGATTTAAATCTATTATCGATGCGATTTATTCAAACTATCTAGTACAAAAGAAGACATTTTCGATTAGATGTTTGAGGAAATTTACGATTTTACAATTTAAGCTACAGTTTGATAGCTTATTTTCTGTGATTTAGATTGCGATTAAGTCAGCGGTACAAATAAAAGCCTTGCCCCTATTCCCCATTCCCTTGTCCTAATTGCGATTTGACTACTCCGTACCTATACATTGAGAAACCCGATTCCTTTAAGAAACCGGGTTGCTAATAAATGTAAATTACGATAATTTCTACCTACAATCAAATTGACTTCAGGCAGTTTCTCGTCAGAATTTAAATAAATAAATTATTATATGCATAAATTACGAATTGTGTTGACCGAGATTAATCCTTGCGAACTTTTATTTCAACTTCCTTAATCAAGTTTAAGTAAAGACTGCCAATCTTGAACAGCTTTTTCAGTCCACAGCCAATTTTGAGCTAAGCTATTTCTTTGAAAACTTCCTTTTGCACCCTTCATTACCATACGGCGAAGTTTGATTGCTTCATTCAAGTATTTCACCCTTTTATCCGAAGGTTGCTCTAGGGAAGATTGATATAAACTTAAAGCTAGCCCAGCATAAGCTGATAAAGCTTCTGGATCGACAACTTCAGGAGCAGACATTAAAGATACGTTTTGCGCGGGATGCTTTTTAAAGGTCAAGTCTAAAGCCTTTAACCAAGAATCATTAGCCCGGTTTAAATTACCTTCAGCATAGTAAGCAAAGCCCAAAGCATTTTTATATAAAAATGAATTATCGTTGATTTTATCGGCAGTTTCCCAAAAGCGACGGGCATCATCGATACTGTATTTACTATCTCCTTTTTGAACAAATTGCCATGCCAAACGTCCTTTAGCAAAGTTTACATCTGGATTTTTATTTAATTGTTCTCGATCTACATTTTCAAGTGCGATTTCAGCGTTACTCAACGCACCACGATTAAGTAGTTCTTCTACAGCTTGTAACCCGGTATCAATATGACCTTGGCTTAGTTGTTCGCTAGCGAAGTTAGTCACAGCTTCGGTTGGAGCAGTTTTAACATCAAATCGCTTTTCTTGAACGATAACTTTTGCCGGAATATCAGGTTTTGCAGAACTTCGCCAATAATCAATACCTCCGATCAGCGCGATCGCGCTTATCCCTAATACACCAACAACCGCTAAGCGCTGCTGTTGTTTTTGCTTTTTAGCTGCGGCTTTTGCTGACTCGGTGGTAACTTGGTTATCCTGCTGCCAATTTTGAGGAAATTGCGACGAATTGCTAGTTCCTGTATCAGAACCAACAATAGGATATTCGCTTTCGTTCCATATCAAAGTATCCTCAGATGGATCTAATGATGATAGCTTTTGTTCGTAATCATCGCCAAACTCCTGGACTAACTCCGCATTCATTAGGGGTTCAGTTAAAGATTTTTCATCATCTAACTGACGGAATAAATCCGTAACTATTGCAGAATCTTCCGAATAGCTTGAATCGTCGTATTCAATTTCATCAACCAGATCTCCCCAAGTATTTTCACCCAACCAGTCTAATTCGGAGGATTCTGCTTCATAGGATATCGCTCCTCCCATTGAAAAAGTATCATTTTGCGTGGGAGCGTAAAGTGCTGAGTCGGTGCTGACTGTAGGGTCGTATTCCTCAAATAATTCTTCGTGTGGTATGTAAACTTCTGGGTCTAGATAGCCATCAAATTCTGGCTGAAGATACAAAATTGGTAGCGCCCAATACAGTTGATGGGAACTGTAAGCAGAAATTAATCCTTGACGCATCCGACTAACACACAAATCTACGGCATATCCTTGAGATAGATTGCGGTAAAATAGCTGCGTTAGCGTTAATGCTACTTCATCGGGAATCCGTTCTGACATTGCTAAAACGCTTTTAATACCGCGCTTCACAAGTGTTTCGGTCAGGTTGCGCTGTCCGGTATCCGGATTATTTTCTGAAGTCGCAGCGTAGGTTCCCAAACAGGAGTTAAATACTGCCATTTGGATATTATTGTTTACCAACAAGCCAGCCAAATCATCACCGCACAGAGTTTCGGTTAGACCCGTTCTACCGCTGACTAAATAAATTTCGCCGCCGTTTGCACCAAAGTTACTATGACCCGAATAGTGCAGGACGTGATAATTTCCTTGTTCTAAGGCTTGAGTTAATTCTTCTCTTCCAGGTTGTTCGAGTACCGACAATTCAATTTCTGGAAGATGAGCGCCCCCTGACTGCGTTTTGCGATCGAGTTCCGCTTGCAGCCTAATTGCTTCCTGCTTGAGAAGATTAAGACGCACTTGGTCAGCAGGAGAAGCAATTACCATTAATACTTTGATCCCACCATCTGTTGATAGCTGCGGTATATTTCTTGATGGCAAACGGGATGCTCCGCTCATTCCGCTTTGATAACGAGAAAAAGCGATATAAGATCCAGTCGCGATGGGGCGATCGCCTTGGTGCATTACTTCCCAAGGAAGACGCGCTAACTTGGTATCTTTTAAGCCCAAGCGCAGACGCAGTACCTGTTGGTGGTTTTGGGCGATACCTTGTGCGGTAATCCAACTATCTCTGAGAGTGCCTTGAAAAAGTGCATTATAAAGTTGCTGACCCAGTGCCACCAAATTGACTGAGTTTCTTGCATTTGTCTCTTCTAAGCAAGCGCTTAATGCCATCGCATCACCCTGCAATACTGACTGCAATGGGTCGTTCATTAAACTCCCAGCAGCCGCTAACCAGTCAGCCACCGGCCACCTTACCAGTTCTTCTGCTAAGGGTACCCCAGGGGCGACTTGTTCCGTCCGCACCAAGTAGTCATTTTGTCCTACTGGGGTTACGGAAATATGAAATTCCTGGGTCACAACTTCTCCTGTTTACCTAACTTATCTGGTTGGAAACGCTTTTGTTTCAAGTCTATGTTTCGTTCCTAATACATTAGATGTATCTAAGAGCTTTCATGTTTCTTATTTTAAGGTGGTTTTTTGGCTTCTCCACTCTTACAACTTTATCCGGATTGAACTAAATATGCCTAGAACTAACTTAGTTATATATGCGCTTCCTAGTTTAATTCCTCAGTAAGACTCATATTTACTAAAGTTTTTCGATATTTTCTATTGTTAACAGTCGCGATCGCTAGTAAAGATTTAAATTCCCTAAAAAATTAAATCTGACCGGATTTTGCAAGATAAGTACAAAACCTGGTTTCAAAGTCATTCAAAAATTACTGCATAGCGTCCGACTGTATCTTACCGGATTAATATAAGTTGCTTGATATACAACTTTTAACAGCGTTTTGATAATTTTATCCGGAAGATACTGGTTAACTTTAGAACACTTAATTGGTAGATGCACCCTGATAACTAACTCCCCCTGTAAGCCTACAAGCACGCTGGGGGTTTTTTTATTTTTACAATCTTAAAGACCAATCGAATATATTTATACAGTTTAATCCGGAAAGTACTTATTAGAT
>NZ_JAYGHM010000036.1:0-79517 GCF_034931125.1 Rivularia sp. UHCC 0363
CCTAACTCCTAACTCCTAACTCCTAACTCCTAACTCCTAACTCCTAACTCCTAACTCCTAACTCCTAATTCCTAATTCCTCACTCCTAATTCCTAACTCTCATTAATCATCGTTAAATAAGCCAAGTAAGGGGCCTAAAACTAATCCGAATACAAAACCACCGATATGCGCCCAATAAGCGACTCCACCTGTTTCCATAGTCATATTAACGGCTTTTTGCAGGTCAGCAACACCCGATATAACATTTTGAAGAATAAATAATCCTATTAGTACCCATGCTGGAACTCGAAGGGTAGTGATAAAAAAACCTAAGAAAATGAGGGTTCTAACTAAAGTGTGAGGGAAGCGGATCAGGTAGGCACCTAAAACTCCGGCAATTGCACCAGAAGCTCCTAATGAGGGGATAGTTGAATCCATACCAATAAACCATTGACATAGGGCAGCTAAAGCGCCGCAAGCCAAGTAGAAAACTATATATTTAAAATGACCCAAACGGTCTTCAATATTGTTACCAAAAACCCAGAGAAACACCATATTTGAAATTAGGTGCCACCAACCACCGTGTAAAAATTGTGATGTAAATAAGGTTGCCCATTCCGGAACTGGTTGATTAATTGCTCCACCAAAGCTAGCAGTTAATTGTTGCGGTATGACTGCGTATAGTTGAAAAAATTGTTGTAATTGTGCATCCGGCAAAGTAAATTCATGCAGAAACACTAGAACATTCATGCCAATCAAACCGTAGGTAATATAAGGTGTGATTCGCGTCGGGTTTTCGTCGTAAAGGGGAAACACTGGTGTTTTTTACTGTGATTAATAACTGCACTATAACCTGTAAGGCTTGCAGTTGCTAAGTATAGAGCATTTCACCTTACAAATAATTTAATTAAATATAAGAATTTGGGAATGGGGAATGGGGAATGGGGAATGGGTAATGGGTAATGGTTCAAAATTGTCCCAATTACCAATTCCCAATGCCCAACTACCAAGCTTTATCTGGGGTTTTATCGCTAAATAGACCTAATAAAGGACCTAAGATTGCTCCAAATGCAAAACCACCAGCGTGAGCCCAATAGGCAATTCCACCACTTTCCATGCCGATATTGGTGGGCATTCCTAAACTGGAAAAACCGTAGAAAGCTTGTTGAACAAACCAAAATCCTAAAAAGAAGTATGCCGGAACTCGAAAGGTAGGGAAAAATATACCCAAAGGTACAACACCGAGAACTTCAGCTTTAGGAAAACGGATAATATATGCTCCCATCACACCCGCGATCGCGCCACTAGCACCTAAAGAAGGAATTGCGGAACCTTGGGAAAAATACCATTGAGTCAAGGATGCTAATACACCACAACCAAGGTAAAAAATCAAGTATTTGACATAGCCTAATTTTTCTTCAATGTTGTTACCAAAAATCCATAGAAACAACATATTACCGCCCAAATGCAGCAAACCGCCGTGTAAAAACTGGGAAGTAATCAAAGTCAACCATTCAGGAACGGGTTGATTTACGGCAATTCCGCCGAAACTGCTGCTTAATTCACGGGGTACTACAGCAAAAAGGTGAAGAAAACCGTCTAAAGACTGGGGTGGTAAACTCGATTCGTAAAGAAAAGCCAAGATATTAACGGCAATCAGTCCATAGGTAACATAAGGTGTGATGGAAATAGGATTATTGTCTCTAATTGGAACCACGGTATTTTTTCCCGGTTGTGAAGTATCAGCATTAGATTACCGGATTTTTGCGATCGCCGCTTCTAACTTGCGATTGACATATTTCTAGATAATTCTCACGCTTTTCGGTCAAGTGTTTTACCGCTTTTGTTCGATTACCTAGCTATTGTGATCAAGTTGATGATTGTAGATTTTATTTTTGAATTGTTATGCATTGCTTTTTATTTACAAAACCGCAAGCAATTTTGTCAAGAGGTTGTACATGACCATCAGATGGCTGCAAAAAAATCGACTAACATTACAAAAGCTTGAGCGTCACAAATACATTGAGGATTTTTGTTTTTTTTAGCTATAACTCTTCAGAAGGGAACGGGGAATAGGCAATTGGTAGCAAAAAAATGTTTCCTTTTATCTAGTAATCTACCCAGCATTTACTGGGTAATCATATTCCACTACTTCCTATTCCCTACTCCCTACTCCCTATTCCCCTGTTCCCTTTTAAAAATTGGATTGTATGAAAACTATCCAGATTGATACCTATAGAACTGCACGTATTAATGCGATTATTCAACAACGGCAAAGGTTTAGTAGTCGAATCGAACGCGATAAAGCGAATCTGTCAGCTTGTAAGTTAGCGTTACTTAATTTAAGTCAGCACCAATCTGAGTTTCTTGCTCGTGGTGTTGATGCTACTTCTGCTCAACGTTTGGGAGAAATTAATTTTGAGGTCATTAATCAAATTGATGGTGTTTTAGGTCTATTGGAAAAACTGCGCTACCGCTGTACTCGCAGCACAATAAACATCGCAGTCGTTGGTTATGCTCGACAAGGTAAAAGTCTCTTGCTGCAAAGTTTAACCGGGCTTAATAACAAAGTTATTCCTGATGGTAGTGAAGGATACTGTACGGGTACGTTAAGTAAAATTGTTCACCAACCCGGATTAAAAAGCGCTGTAGCCAAGGTGCATTTCTATTCGTCAAATGAATTTAGCCTTCAAGTATTAGCTCCTTATTATGAAACTTTAGGTTTGGCTACAAAATCCATAACTGTAGAAGAATTTGCTCTTACTCCTCCGCCCGGTTTACCCTTAGATAAGAAAAATAGCGAATTTGACAAAGCTAGATACGGGCATTTACGTAGGGATTATTATTCTAATATTGCTAAATATCGCCATTTACTCGGATCTCCCCCAATAGAGATTGCCGAGGAAAATATTCCACAATACGTTACTCAAGATTCTCTCGATCAAAGCGGTAATAAAATTGTTAATTATTTAGCAGTTAAAGACTGTGTAATATCTTGTTCTTTTCCTCATGAAGATATTGGTCAGATTTCTTTATTAGATTTACCGGGGTTGGGAGATACAAATTTAATCGAAGCTGAACGGTTGATTAAGATTTTATCTGAGGAAGCGGATCTAATTTTATTTGTTCGCAGACCGGAAGCTAATGCTGTTTGGGGAGAAGCATATTTAAAGTTATATCAAATTGCTCGCGATGCTTTATCGGATTTTCCCCTTTCTAAATGTTCTTTTATGATTCTCAACCGCAGCAAACATGGTGCAGAAGGTGGGGATAACGGCTATCGCTGCCAAAAATTGCAAGCAGAACTTAAAGAAACACCAATTCGAGTGGCACAGTGTATTATTGCTGATTGTTCTAATTCTCAAGAGGCTTTTGCTGAAGTTCTAGAGCCGATTCTTGATTATTTAGCTGAAAATGTGGAGTCGATTGAAAGCGAATATGGACGTTCATGTCAAAAACAATTGGATGCGCTTTACCACAATATTAGTACTGAGCTAGACAAAGCTAGTGGTGCATTAGCTAAGTATGGTGATGGAGATTTATTATTTGAACAACTTTTTGATCGGTTTTGGCGCAGATTGACAAATGATTTGGAAAATTTGTTAGCAGAGTTAAAAGAAAATAGGGATAGCTTAGACAGCGATTTTGCACAACAGGTCGAAAATGCAATTCAACAATGTCGAACGGATACAGGAATTCCCGCAACAAAAGAAGAAATTGCCGAACGTCGTCATCTTTTTGGCTCTTACAATAGTGCTTACAACGAATTTTTACATGAAATCCGCACTAATTTTCTAGGACATTTTCTATCCTTAGATAAAGCTATGCAAATTTCGCTGGAAAACCGCAAAGATTTAGTTATCAAAATCCTTAAATCTTATTTAGGAGAACTTGGGAATGCTCAAGAAATCGATTTTCTGCAAATAATTTATAACCTGCTTCCCGATAACGCGAATAATCTAAAAATGGGTTTTCAGAAGCTTTATGAATTCGATGTTTCCCATGCAGGAAGAGTAATTCGTTTGCTTCGAGTCAATATTGATAAACTAAAACCGGATACTAACTCATTTTTGTTGTCACCTGCAAAACAATTTCCAGAAGAAGTGACTTCGGAATTAAACATTGAAGAACAAATTTTATGTACATTACAAAAACTACATCAAGAAGCAGCAGATAAATCTGAAACAGCTTTGCATCGAATACTCTGCGAACCTTCTGCTGATGCTTATTTTATGTTAGAAGAATTTGTCGATAGAGTGCTTCGTGCTAAAGATGTACAGTTAGAATGGCGAATTTTTCTTCGCAAAGAATGTTATCAAGTGTGGTCGGAATTTCGGCAGATAGAACAGCGGGTTCAACAGCAATTGATTTGGAGAACATTGGTTGAACGTGCCAAGGAAGTTAATGGTTTATTAGTTAGATAAAAACTAAAAAGTTAAGAGTTATAAATGATAACTCTTAACTTAGAATTGAGAACTAATGTTCAATCCTTACAAATTTACTTGCGTTTTGCGTTAGCGAAGCGTGTCCGAAGAACAAATATCCTCTAAAAGACCTCCACAAGCATCAACCAGCAAATCTACAACTTGATTAAAACCTTCCTTGCCACCATAATAGGGGTCTGGGACTTCTTTAAGAGAATGGGTGCGGCAATAGTCACACATCAAGCGTACTTTGTCTTGATTAGCGCCCGACATGGAAAGAATATTGCGATAATTCTCCTTATCCATCGCCAAAATCAAATCGAAGTTTTCAAAATCTGACGATTCAAAGGCTCGTGCTTGACCGCGAAGCTTAATTCCTAAAATAGCATCCGCAGCTGCACTCATCCGAGAATCTGGGGAACTACCAATGTGATAACTTGATGTTCCAGCCGAATCACAGTGGATATTGCTTAAACCAGCTTTTTCTACCAAATGATTCATCACATTTTCTGCGGTTGGCGATCGACAAATGTTACCCAAGCAGACAAACAGCAGCTTATAAGCCATAATCCAGTTCTCAATTATCAATTATCAGTTATCAATTATCAGTCCGCTACATCCTTCTGTGCTGCGGTCTAAGCCCTGAGCAAGATTAATGGCGTAAAAATGATAACTGCTCGCTAATAACTGTTTACTATTAAAATCCAGGTAATTCCAATCCGCTAGTCAAATCTTCCATGCGATCGCGCATAGTGGCAGTAGATTTATTGTAAGCATCCTTCATTGCTGCTGTGACCAAATCGGAAAGCACTTCTGCTCCTTCATTCATCGCATCAGGTGAAATTTCTACTCGTTTGGGTTCTTGGTTTCCACTGAGAATCACTTTTATCATTCCCCCACCAGATTCTCCTTGAATTTCCATTTGCTCCAATTCTTCTTGGAGTTGCTTGGCTCCTTCTTGAACTTGTTGGGCTTTTTTGAAGGCTTCAGCCAGTTCCTTCATTTTTCCTAAACCAAAGCCAAATCCTTGTCCTTTTCCCGTCATAATAAATAGTCAGCGTGTGCTTTCAATAACAAATCAAATTCAATTATAGATGCGTCGTGTAATTTGATAGTTTTTTATCTTAAGGTAATGCACCCAATTCAATCTCAAAAACCGAATATTAAAGATTTTTGACTCATATTTACGTTAATTTCCGCTTGCACCGATAATTAAGCTGCTGGAAATCCCAACATTTTAACTTCTGGGTGTAACCCAATTGACCAACGTTCTTGCACTTGATGCTGGACGTGACGAATAAGATTAAAAATATCGCTAGCGGTGGCTCCACCACAATTAACAATAAAATTAGCATGGCGGTGCGCTACTTGCGCTTGCCCAATTTGAAAGCCTTTCAGACCAGTTTCTTCGATTAACCTACCTGCGGAATGAGGTGTTGGATTGCGGAATACGCTGCCGCAACTTGGTAAATGATAAGGCTGGGTAGCCAGTCGATGCTGTTTGTGTTGCTTGGTTCTTGCCATAACTACTGCTGGATCTGCACCGGGCTGAAGCTGTAAAGTTGCTTGAGTGACTATTAAGTTGCTTCCTTGCAGTACAGAAGTACGATAGCTATAGTTCAACTGTTCGTTAGTTAAAGTTTTTAAAGTACCGTCGGGAGCAAGTACTTCAACGCTAACCAACATATCTGCAATACAGCTATTGTGCGCTCCAGCGTTCATGACTACAGCACCACCGATTGTTCCTGGAATGCCAACTGCCCATTCAAATCCTTCACAGCCACGTTCGGCGGCAGCCCATGCTAAAGCAGGAATTGATTCCCCAGCGGCAAATGTCATCGTACCAGTTTCAGAATCAAAATTCGTATGGCGCATATGGCGAGTCGCAATAACTAAACCTGGTAAACCGCGATCGCTAATTAATAAGTTGGAACCAGCACCAAGTACTGTGATCGATAACCCGTTTTCTTTAGCATATTCCACGCTGGCTTGCAAAGATTTATTGGAACGGGGAGCAACAAACCATTCTGCTAAACCGCCAACTCTGTAGGAAGTGTAGGCAGATAAAGCTACTTGAGGTTTGAGAATACAGTCAGTATCGTTTAAACGGATTCCTTCGTTTTTGCCGCCCACTTCTATTTCTGCTTCGTCAGTTTTTACACGAAATTTGCAAACATTCTTCTGCGACTGGGAAATCGTCATATTTACCAGATTGAATATATTTTGACGTTAACTAACCGTAATCATACGGATTTTTTTTGAGAAATAAAGCGCTTGTCCGACACAAATAATATTTAAGGGGGATACCACTAGGCTTATGCTGGTTCACCCCATCAAGTCGGCGTTAATTAGGATGTAGCTTGTGCTGGTTGCCGAAGAAAGTCTATAACTTCGGGAATTGTTTGGTTCAAGTTCCCAGCACCCAGGAATAGCGCAATATCTCCAGGACGCAAACTTTTCATTAAGAAGTCGCGCACTTCAACTAAGGTATGTTGATACTCTACTGAAGAATGATGTTTTGCTATTTCCGCAGCCAATTTTTCGCCACTAATCAAACCAGTATCTGGCTCTCCCGCGCTATAGATATCGGTAAGGACAACTAAATCCGCATGGCTGAAGGATGTTGCAAATTCCGCTAAAAATGTCGAGGTACGGGTGTAACGATGAGGTTGGAAAATGGCAACAACTCTTTGTCCGGGTCTTGCTTGCAACCTAGCAGCAGCTAAAGTTGCGCTCAACTCGCTGGGGTGATGCGCGTAATCATCGATAAAAGTAATTCCGTCAACTTTACCTCGAAACTCGAAGCGTCGTCTTGCACCTTCAAAAGTAGCTAAACTTCTAGCAATTTCGCCAAACTCTAAACCCAAGGCTCTACCGATAGCTACTGCTGCCAAAGCATTACTTAGGTTGTGATGACCTAATATACTTAAGTTCAGCACTCCCATCGCAATACCTTTTTCCCAGACTAAAGCTGTAGTACCATCAGCGCGATAGTCAATATTTGTCGCATAATAATCCGCACCGCTATCTGGGTCTAAGCTATAGCTGATATCGGGCTGAAAGCGCGTGCGTACCGTTTCGCAATCAATACAAGCTACTACAGTTTTGCAGTGACTAGCAAATGTTTTGAATGTATCTACTACTTGCTCCAACGTATCGTAGTGGTCTGGGTGGTCTAACTCTATGTTGGTAATAATGCCAAATAAGGGAGAATGTTTAACTAAGGAACCATCCGATTCATCCGCTTCTGCCACTAAATAAGGGCTTTGTCCCAAACGAGCATTACCTTCCCAAGCTTTAACTTCACCACCAACAATAATTGTAGGGTCAACGCCAGACTCTAATAGCATATAGCCAATCATGCTACTGGTAGTTGTCTTGCCATGAGTCCCTGCAACAGCAATACTTTTGTACTGGGATATTAATGCTGCTAACACATCAGAACGATGGAAAATTGGACAGCCGTTTTCTAATGCTGCTTTGTATTCTAAATTTGAGGCATTAATCGCTGTAGAACAAACTACTTGGGGTGTTTTAGTAATGTCCCCAGAATTACCTTTGAAAAAATCAAGATTAGCTGCTTCTTGTTTAGCAAAAACATTAACTCCAATTGATTCTAATTTATGAGTAATGTTATTTGGACGAACATCAGAACCACTAACCTCAAATCCTCTGAGAGCAAGGATGTATGCCAAAGCCGACATCCCAATACCGCCAACACCAATAAAATGAAACGGTCTACCGCTAAAATCTACTGCATTTACCATTGGTTTTTTCCTCTGACACCACACCACACCATTAACACTTTTAACACGCGCATCATAACTACGAATTTTACTTCTACTGACACAAACCCTGTATATTTTATTCCATATTAAAAAACGGAATTTGTTGCGAGTCATGTTAGTTATTCGGAAAAATTTTAACCCTGGATGGGATTTTTTCTCTTTCCAAACTATTATTACGTTTCTTCTGAGAATAGAAGCACAATCTGGAAGTAAACAATTGTAATTCACAATACATCTTTGTCAATCAAGAAAAGCAATTGTTTACAATATTACATTGGTTGCCAGAGAAGATTTGAGTATACAGATTCATATCTAAGAGTTTAAGAAAATTAGTCATTTGAGAGCGGTTTCTCCGGAATCATTAGTAAAAGCTACTTATTCATAGTCGAAACAACTTTGTTTTACCCTACATCTAGAAAGGTAATTTAACTACCTTTTTCCCATTAACTCATAAATCAGCTATAACTCAGCAAACATTCGACTGTAGATTTTGAAATTAAACACTTAAAAATCATACTGGCGAGTATTCTATCCCCAACTGATAGCAATTCATCAATCTAACATTTTGCTGCTATCAACACCTCGATTGACAAGTCTAAGTTGTAAGCGAATACTATTCGCATTTAGCTGTCAGTTTGTATATGTTTCTAACCGTGCCTTTGTGATATTTAACACAGGATTTGACACAATTGTATAATTAGTTGAGTGCACCTCGACTCTCAGGTGGTGTGAATATAACTTAATCCGAGTCGATCTGCAAGCAATTAGAGCAACAACAGGGCAATCAATCGCATACCATTTACTGGCAACTAATACATACTCCTTTAGAAAGAGTTTCGTCAAGTCCGATTCGTAACTTGGGAACAGCATTTTTTAGAATGTATATCGCTAATCTCGGTCTTTGCTGTGAGTAATCGGGATAAATTATCAAGTTTTTTAAGGAATCTAGCACTCTATAGTTATTAATACCCCCCCTTTGCGATATGATCGGGGTCATAAATAAGCACTGTTTAGAGATAAATACAGAGGGCAAGACCTGTGGTTAGAGTTGCAATTAATGGTTTCGGTCGCATCGGACGTAACTTTATGCGCTGTTGGATGACGAGAGAGAATAGTAACCTGGAAGTTGTTGCTATTAACGATACCTCAGACCCCAGAACGAATGCTCATTTACTGACGTATGACACCATGCTCGGTAATTTAAAAAATGCTGACATTTCTGCCGATGATAACTCCATTACGATTAAAGGTAAAACGATAAAATGTGTGTCCGACCGTAACCCAGAAAACTTGCCCTGGAAAGACTGGGAAGTTGACTTGATTATTGAATCAACTGGGGTGTTTGTCACTGAAGAAGGGGCGAGAAAGCATATTAAAGCTGGTGCTAAAAAGGTCTTAATTACTGCTCCAGGAAAAGGCGGTAACATTGGTACTTTTGTAATGGGAGTAAATCATCAAGATTACGATCCAAATAAGTATGACATAGTTAGTAATGCCAGCTGTACCACTAATTGCTTGGCTCCTATAGCTAAAGTTTTGGATGAGAAGTTTGGCATCGTCAAAGGTACCATGACTACCACTCACAGCTATACCGGCGACCAACGTTTGCTGGACGCTTCTCACCGAGATGTGCGACGCGCTAGAGCGGCAGCAATGAATATTGTACCCACCTCTACAGGTGCGGCAAAGGCAGTTGCATTAGTGTTGCCAAATCTCAAAGGAAAGCTCAATGGTGTAGCATTACGGGTGCCTACTCCCAACGTTTCGATGGTCGATTTCGTAGTCCAGATTGAGAAGCCTACCATTACTGAAGAAATTAACCAAGCTTTTAAAAACGCTGCTGAAAACGAACTCAAAGGCTTTTTGGGTTACTGCGATCTACCTTTAGTGTCATCCGATTATAAAGGTTGCGATACCTCTTCGGTTGTAGATGCCAGTCTCACAATGGTTTTGGGTGGAGACATGGTTAAGGTTATGGCTTGGTATGACAACGAATGGGGTTACAGTCAGCGGGTTGTTGATTTAGCTGAATTGATTGCTCAGAAATGGACTAATTAATTTTGGATTTTGGATTACCCTGCGGGAAGACGCTTCCGCGTCAATGGATTTTGGATTTCACGGAAAGTTGAGGGAGATGTTCTTTCTCTCAAATTTTCCAATACCAACTTTGGATTTTCAATCATAGAATTAATCCAAAATCTAAAATCGTAAATCTAAAATCGAGTGGGTTCTTAATTTGTAAAATGTTGAAATCCCCGGCTTAAGTTTAAAACTTGGTCGGGAGTTTCCTGGTTACTATCGTGTAATAACACGCGATCGCCATTAGTAATTGTTCCGATTACCGCTGCACCATTACCGAGTTTTTGTACTAGTTCACTGGCTGCTGGTTTTGGTAAGCAAAGCATTAGCTCAAAATCTTCGCCACCATAAAGGGCATATTCTAAGGCTTGTTGTTGTGTTAGCCAACCCATAGCTTGATGTAAAGGAATTTGAGTGGCTTCAATAACTGCACCAACTTGACTCGAATTACAAATTTGTAAGACTGCATCCGCTAAACCGTCGCTGCTATCCATTCCACAAATATCTGTAAGCAAATGAGAATTTACAATCTCCCACAGAATTGGTAGGACATCCAAACGTGGTTTCGGTCGTTGATGGGCTTTGATTAAAGCTGCTTTTTCATTTTTACTCAGGTTTGTGATTAAATCGGGATTTAACAATAACTCCAAACCCGCACGGGAAGACCCATGACAACCCGTTACAACAATTGCATCTCCAACTTTAGCTTTGTTGCGACGAATGGTAAGCCGTGGTTCAACTTGTCCCAAAGCTGTAATTGCCACACTGATAATTGGCGATCGCACTATGTCACCACCCACAATCGGAGTATCGTACTGTTGCAAGCATTGGGTCATTCCCTGGTATAGTTTTTCAACCCAATCTACGGGAGTCTCTCCAGGAAGCCCTAACCCGACCGTAATTCCTAACGGTGAAGCTCCCATTGCTGCTAAGTCAGAAAGATTTGCCGCCGCCGCTCGCCAACCGACATCTTCTGGGGAAGTAGTAATATCGCTGAAATGAACTTTATCAATTAATACATCTGTAGTTACCACCAAAGATTTTTCGGCAGCAGTTGTTAATACCGCTCCATCATCGCCGATAATATCTGGAGGACAAAAGCGCTGCAATATTTTTAAAAGTCCTTGTTCGCCAATTTCTTTGATTTGCATAAAATCAATGATCGATTATCAATGATCAATTATCAGCTACGGAGTGCAATACATCATCTGAGCGGGTAGCTGAGATATACTATCGACGGTTAATTCGTAAACGCGGGGGAAGATATATGGTGAGACTGGTTTTAACGGTGATTTTGCTGGTATTTTTGACGGCTTGCAGTTTTGGGACACCATCACCAAATAAACAGTTAATTAAAAAAGCGATCGCTATTTCAATGCAGGAAACGCAACAGCAGCTTGGTCAATTAAATTTGGATTTTCAGGAATTGGAAATCAACCATTTATCAATCAAGCAACGGAAGCTGATGACGGTTGAACATTTACCAGCTTTCCGAATCCAGGGAACTTATGATTTAAATTTAAAGTTACCAAAACGGAGTTTAGAGCAACTAAAAAAGCCCTTTGACGTTTATCTACAGATCCAAAAAGAAGGCAAAACCTGGAGATTGTTGCTTCCTCCCCGAAGTAATGAAGATACATCAATTTGGCATAGCTATGTTGTGGAATAGGTCTAAGGGATTTTGGATTTTAGATTTTGGATTTTAGATTGAAAATCTACAAGTATTTCTTCTATTACCTATTCCCCCATTACCTATTCCCCATTACCTATTCCCCCCATTACCTATTCCCCATTACCTATTCCCCATCCCCCATTCCCTACTTCCTATTCAATAACTTTTCATTGCACGCTGCATATCACGTTGATCTTGACGTTTTTTGATGGTTTCTCGCTTGTCGTGGAGCTTCTTACCTTTACCAAGAGCGATACTAATTTTTACCCAACCACCTTTGAAATACATTTTTAAAGGTATTAAAGTCAAACCTTGCTGCTCTGTCTTGCCGATCAATTTGCGAATTTCGTCGCGATGAAGTAGCAGTTTACGGCTGCGACGCGGTTCGTGGTTGAAGTATTGTCCGCTAAAGTTATAAGGTGAAATATGGACGTTGAGCAGCCACGCTTCATTGTCGCGAATTAACGCATATCCATCTTGAAGATTAGTTTTGCCAGCCCGGATAGACTTGACCTCGGTTCCTGTTAGCTGAATTCCAGCTTCGTAGGTTTCCAGAATTTCGTATAAATAACGGGCTTGACGGTTGTCAGCAATAATTTTGAAACCTTGAGTTTTTTTGTCTTGGCTCATTGATGATTTTTTAGGACTCCAATCTGTGGGAATAAGTTTTAAATAAAAATGAAATCTGTATATGCTTACATTTTATCAATTTAGCTCTTGTGAACGTAGAATTGCTGCTGCTTGAGAAATTTTGATGGCTTAAGAGTATTTATGTATTATTAGTTGCTAATATGCTGCGGAGCCAATAACTTAATGTTTTTTCTTCTGCTGACTCTGCGTAAACAAGCTCCCTTTACTGTGGGAAGATTATTGATATGTTACGACAAAATCCAAAATAATTTGATGTTGCATTATAAAATTCTATGTTCAACTTATTGAAATCTTGTTTGAATAGTCTAATTACACTACTGCTGGTAGCGGTCTTTTTGGGAATAAGTGTAACTGGATGGACTTCTTCGAGTATTGCTGCTTTACCCGCAGGAAATGCGATTACTGATGGTAAAGCTTTATTACGGTATGCACTTCCTATAGATAATGAGCCGGTACGGAAATTGCAAAAAAGCTTGGAAGATATTGCTACTCAGTTACGAGCGAATCGACGTTGGGGAGCTATTAAGAATGATTTGAAAACTGCTTCGCGGGTTCTTAGTAAGCCCGAAACTGTACTCGCAAGCGTTCCACAGGAAAATCAAGAGCAAGCAAAGATTTGGATTAACGAACTGCAAACTGGTGTAGAAAAGCTGCAAGAAGTAGCGGAAGTTAAAGACAAAGAAGAAACTTGGATCGAACGAGCCAAACTTTTAGATTTGGTAGGAAATCTCGAAGAATCGATGGTCACGGGTTTTCCCTATGAAGTACCCGCAGAATATAGTAACTTACCCCAATTAAAAGGACGCGCTACGGTAGCAGTAAAAACTACTCAAGGAGACCTGGAAGTTGTTGTAGATGGTTACAGCGCTCCAGTTACTGCTGGAAACTTCGTGGATTTAGTCAAACGGGGTTTTTACGATGGCTTAGAGTTCTTACGTGCTGAGGATTTTTATGTACTGCAAGCTGGAGACCCACCGGGTAAAGATGCAGGTTTTATTGACCCAAAAACAGGTGAATATCGGGCTATTCCGTTGGAAGTTCTTGTAGAAGGGGATAAAGTACCCACTTACGGCATTACTCTTGAACAAGCTGGTCTATATACCGAAATGCCAGTTTTACCTTTTTCGTCTTACGGTGCTGTAGCAATGGCTCGTCCTGAAACCGAAGTTAACGGGGCTTCTTCCCAGTTTTTCTTCTTTCTATTTGAAGCCGAACTGACTCCTGCTGGACGCAACTTACTAGATGGACGCTATTCTGTCTTTGGTTATGTGACTAAAGGTAAAGAAATTTTAGAGAAAATTAAGCAAGGAGACAAAATCGAATCAGCCAAAGTTATCCAAGGAATCGAGAACTTGGTTGAACCGCAAGCTTAGCAACGCATAGATAACTAATGAAGTAGGCTTTGTTACGGTTTTTGTAACACAACACTTTGATTGCAACCATTATGCTTACTCTTCTGAGCAATGGTTGCGTTTTTTTTGCGATCGCATCAGATTAAGTTCCGAGTAAGATCTGTTAGCAGATAAAGGTAAATGTCTTTATATCAATTAATCAAACCAATATTTCAGTATTTATACCCCAGTTATTCTTACCTCCCAGAGACAAGAATATGAAAAGAGATGTTCCCCTAGATTTATGCAAGTAGCTTTTCCTGTTTCTTCAACACCACTTTTTGAAAAATTATTTGAACAATTAATTGATTACACTCCACTGACTGTAGTACCAAAAACAACAGTTTGGGATACTATCGCATTGATGAATAAATATCAACCACCAGCACCATATGTGTTGATCGTGGAAAATTGGCAAGCTGTGGGATTATTTTCGTGGGAAAACGTTTTCCAGCTTGTGGAATCGGAAATTAATTTAAAAAACAGTAAAATTACTGAAGTGATGAATACTTCGGTAGTTAAGCTTAAATATTCTCAACTCCAAGACACAAAATTAATATTAAACACTCTAACTGAGTCTAAAGGTGTACCTATCCTAATTGAAGATGAAACAAAACAATTAGTAGGTTATATTTCACCTGCAAGTGTTACGGATTTTTTACTTAAAGATTATCAGTCAAAAATAATAGCAGCAGAAAATTTTAAAAATATCAATCAAGATATTCTATCAGAACCTTTATGCTCTGAGGAAAAGCTAAAAAGTGAAAATTTAGAAACTTCAATTTATTTTCAGCAAGCTTTGGGAAGTAGTAGTGAAGCTATTCTAATTACAGATTTAACTGGTCAAGCAACTTATCTCAATTCCAGCTTTACTAAAATCTTTAAGTATACTCGTGAAGAATTAAATGCATTAGGAGGATTCTCTTTATTATGGAACGATAGAGCAAAATATCAAGAATTATTAGCAACCATAAAAGAAGGAAAATCGTGGCACAGTGAATTAAAAATAAAGTTGTCTAACGGCGATATTTTATACATTAATCTCCAGATTGATGCGGTACAAGATATTACAGGAAATATTATTGGCATGATAAGCATTCATACCAATATTACCGAAGAAGTAAAAGCACAGAAAACTTTAAAGTTAAAAAATAAAGCAATAGCTGCTAGCAATAATGGGATAGCAATTTTTGATGTCAGATTACCTTCAAAACCAATTGTTTACGGCAACCCTGAATTTGAACGTTTGATTGGTGATAGTGTATCGGAAACACTGGGGATAAAAAACAGTTTTATTATAGATATAAATCATGCAATAAATAAATTATTTAGATTAGATTACACTTGTTCAAAAAAATTTACACCAATCATACGTAACTACTGCAAAGATGGTGAAGAATATTGGTATCAGCTTAACCTTTCTCCAATTTTTGACCGCAACAAAAAATTAACTCACTATTCATGTATTCAAACTGATATTACCGAGCATAAGCTTGCAGAAATGTCGCTATTGCTAACACAAGAAAAATTACAGCACCTGCTTTTGTCAAGCACGGGAGTAATTTACACCTCGAATTTTTGTGACGACTATAATATAAATTTTATCAGCGATAATATCTTAGAAGTGGTCGGCTATCAAGCAGATCAAATTGTATGCGATACCAATTTTTGGCTAAGTCATATTCATCCAGATGATTTACCATTATTTCTGGCACAAATACCCAAAATTTTTACTCAAAACAAAGTAATTATTGAGTATCGTTTTCTCCACAAGAACGGTAAATATATTTGGATATATGAACAATCAAAATTAGTTAAAGACTATGATAATAATCCTTTAGAACTTGTTGGTTATCGAATTGATATTACAGAACGAAAATTACTTGAAGAAGATTTAAAAAAAGCATTGGACAAAGAAAAAGAACTTAACCAACTTAAAAACAATTTTATTTCTATGACTTCTCACGAATTTCGTACTCCTTTAAGCACTATTCTTTCTTCGTCAGAGTTATTAGAGAACTACCGCAATCAGTGGGACGAAGAAAAGCAGATGAAGCATTTTAATCGCATAAAAACAGCAATCAAGCATATGATTAATTTGTTGAATGATGTGTTGTTTTTCGGTAAAGCTGAAGCAGAAACAATTGACTGTAATCCAGTCGAGATTGATTTAGTTGAATACAGTCAGAAGTTAGTAGAAGATGTACAAATAAATCAGAAGAAAAATGAAATTGGTCAACCAAATGTAAATATTAATTTTAGTATTAGTCTTATGAATAATCAGAGTAAACTAATTGCAAATATTGATGAAAAAGCTTTAGGACATATCTTAAATAACTTGCTTTCCAATGCAATTAAATATTCTCAACCTGGAACTAATGTTAACTTCACCATTTACGCTCAAAAGCAAGAGGCAATATTTGAAATTGAAGATCAAGGTATCGGAATTCCCTCGGAGGATTTACCTTGTTTATTCGATTCTTTTCATAGATGTCAAAATGTAGGTAATATTCATGGAACGGGATTAGGATTATCGATTGTCAAAAAGTGCTTAGATATGATCCAAGGTGAAATTAGTGTCACAAGCGAAGTTGGAGTAGGTACAAAGTTTACAGTGACAATTCCGCTATAAAATTGTTGTAATCGAGATATTTTATTAATAAATAAGCAATATATTGATAATTTTCGGTATAAATACTATGGCAGAAAATAAACAATTTAGAATATAAATGATTCAATGACAATTTTATCGTTTTTTGACCACAAAATAGTGCATCATAATTGGGTCATAATTAAATATTTATCAGCTATCATAATCAAAAAAAATAATTAAAAACTTACATATATGACTAAAATATTAGTAATTGAAGACGAAGAATCAGTACGCGAGAATATTGTGGATTTATTAGAAGCTGAAAGCTTTGAAATTTTAGCTGCTGCTGATGGAAAAATAGGAGTAGATTTAGCCGTTTCTGAAGTTCCAGACTTAATTTTGTGTGACTTAATGATGCCAAATATTAATGGCTATGAAGTTTTACAAAAATTACATTCACAAGCAGCTACAGCAACCATTCCATTTATTTTTCTTACAGCTAGAACTGCAAAAGCCGATTTACGTAAAGGGATGGATCTGGGTGCTGATGATTATCTTACCAAGCCATTTACTCGTTCGGAACTGTTAAATACAATAACCAGTCGCTTAGACAAACAAGTAACTACTTTAAAATATATTTCTAAAACTAACAAAAATACTGCAAGATTTTTACCAGAGTTTCAGATTGTAAAAACTTGCTTACTAAGAACTTTAGCAAAAAGAAACCTAAAAGAATTTCAAGTTCATTATCAGCCAATTATTGACACTAATTCGGGTTTAATTGTTGCTGCTGAAAGTTTAATCCGTTGGCAAAGTTCAGAATTAGGTTTGATTTCTCCAGCAGAATTAATTCCTTTAGCTGAATCGACTGGTTTAATCATTCCAATTGGAGAATGGTTAATAAAAAATGTCTGCAATCAAACAAAAATATGGCAAGATGCTGGGTACAAAAATTTCTACTCCACAATTAATATTTCAATTCATCAATTAATTCAGCCAGATTTTGTCCCGAAGATACTTAAATCATTAGCAGACAATAATTTACACTCGTCTTCTTTAGAACTGGAAATCACGGAAGGGACAATTGAGCAAGACGTGAATACAGTGATTAATAGAATGGAAGAATTGCGATCGCATGGTTTAAAATTTGCTATTGATGATTTTGGTACGGGTCGTTCTTCTTTGATTTATTTAAAACAGCTACCGATCAGTACTTTAAAAATTGACCATTACTTTATCCACAATATCGACAAAGACAAACAAAAATCAGCAATAACCAAAGGGATTATTGAAATGGCTCATAATCTCAATTTGCGAGTAGTTGCTGAAGGTGTCGAAACTAAAGCGGAATTAAATATTGTTCGCTTGCATAATTGCGATCGCACCCAAGGTTATCTTTTAAGCCATCCTTTACCTGTTACAGAGTTTGAAGAATTATTACTGACTAATAAACGCTTAACCGTTTAGAGTTTATGGATTACTTTCTTCATGAGGGATAGTACGCATACCATGCATAACACAAATTTACAATAAAAATTAATAAATATTAAATTCTTTGTCAGTAGAATTGACAAGATTTTCATCATATAAGTTACATAAAGTCTCAGAACGCATTAAAATTCTGAGGCTTTTTTCTGCTAGTATAAAAAGCTCTATTAGATGTAATACTATAATGCCTACCCCATGTTAACTACCGATGATTGAAGGCGAAAAAGTCTTATTAACCAATAAATGTAAAGCAAGTGTTAAGTAATCTCTTGTAAAAGTAAAATTTAGGCAAATTTTCAGTTTTGTTTGGTTTATATACGGAAAAATATGTAATTGTTTATTTGGCTTCTTCAATCATCTTTTATACACCTAGTTTTACAGAATTGTTTACATTTGCACCGATCACTGCGCCTTAACTCTAATAAAATCATGTATAAAAGGATTGTCTACAAAATTCGGAACGAACTATCCCTAAATTCCCAAAAACTTCCGTTTTGGTGTACTCAAGCTGAACTTAATTATCTAGCAGCACTGAAAAAACATTACTCATATTTACCTGTTATTTCGGATTATGAGAAAAATTTAATTGCTAACTTGAGAACTGAAGGAGTTGCGATGACTTCATTAGAAGCGTTGTCCATTTCTTATAACGAAATAATGCTTCAAGCAGCCAAAACCTTAATTCCTAAAATACCGCGAAGTATTTCAGAGAATAAGAATGAATTTGTAGTTCATGCTACACCGCAACAAATTCTAGAACATCAAGAAATTTTTCTTTGGGGTTTAGAAGAACGTTTAGTTAATATAGTTGAAAATTATATTGGCTTACCAGTTGCTTATCATGGAGCCTATTTCCGTAGAGATATTGCCAACACAGTTCAAGTAAAATCACGATTATGGCATATAGACCCTGAAGATAGAACAGTTTTAAAAATCGTAATTTATCTACATGATGTAGATGATAATAGCGGTCCTTTTGAATATATCCCCAAGTCTTTTACCTCTGAATTAGTTTCTTCCTTAAAATACAAACATGGTTATGTTCAAGATCAAACAATGGAGAAGGTAATATCTCCATCAAAGTTTAAAACTTGTACGGGAATTGCTGGAACGGTGATTTTAGCTGATACTGGTGGAATATTTCATCGAGGTAAAATACCTGTATCTTCAGATAGGTACGCAGTATTTTTTGATTATACTTCTAGGAAACCGATAGTACATAATCATTATCGTGCGTCTTTCCTGAGTAACGAAGATTTGCAATTGTTAAGTAAAAATCTTTCCCCTCAACAAAGAGAATGTGTTTTTTGGAAAGACAATTTTTGGTAATCCATATTTTATAAGTGATGGTAGAATATTCGCTATTTGAGATAAAACAGTAATGCTATTCCAGCGATAGAAATAAAAACACCTAAAATCGCTCGAATACTAACCTTTTCTCCCATCCAAATCGCAAACGGTATGACGAAAATTGGGCTAGTTTGCAAAAGAGTGGAAGCAATTCCTACAGATGTAAACTTAATTGCCGTTTGTTGCAGCCATATACCTAAGTAAGTTCCGCAGAAAGCCGCAAAAATAGTTGCCGTGATCGTTCGTGAATCTCGTAAGTTGCTCAGACGAAAGCTATGCTGTTTGAATAATGTCCATATCATCAAAATTAAAATTCCAGCACTTAATCTTAATAAAGCTGCCCATAAAGGATTAATGCTGGCATTAGTGTTTATACTAAATGCACTCCGTGAAAGTACGGCACCAATTGCCCCAGCAACAGCCGTTAACAAGCCAAAAGTTATACCACGTCGGAATTCTGTCGTTGAAATCTGTTTGACATCAGTAGTACGCTCGCTAACAACCCAAGCTACACCTAAAATTGTTAATAAAATACCGCATCCAGCCAAAATATTTAACTTTTCTTGCAGAAAAATCAGTCCAAAAATTGCTGACATAGGGGAAGTCAGAGTTTGCATTAGCAATGCTCGACGCGCCCCCAAACAGTTTATAGTAATAAAAAATGCCGTATCGCCCAAACTAATACCAATGACACCGCTCAACAGTATCAGAGACATTGGTAAAGTCGCGATCGCAGGAAATATTTCGCCCCTAACTACAATAGTAAAGACAAAAAGCGCGATCGCAATTATTCCTTTGATCAGATTTAACTGCAAAGGTGGAATCCGCGCACCCAATTTAGCATAAACTATAGATGCTACAGCCCATAAACAAGCAGCAGATAATGCCGCGATTTCCCCGATAAAATCTGTCATTACAAATATTAAGAAATATTAAAAAGAGTAACTTACCCTTTTCAATTAGTGAAAAACTTTAATATTTTAATATAAATAGCGTTATAAATATTAGCACTCTATGAAGCTGTCTGCTAATTTTTTATAAGACCAATGTTAGCATTCTCAATTATCAACTGCTAACTTTGTACGAGAGTAATTATATCACTGCATTGTGTATATTGCTAGCTTTTATTTGAAGAATAAACACCATAGTTTAGATTGCATTTAGTAACTTGTCCACAAACAACCGCTAAAACAGATCTTTAAAAATCAAAGTTTTTTCACAACCCGGAGTAATGCAATGAAATATACTTTCGATATTGTCGGTGTATCTCCAATATTGCACTTTTTTAATCATCAGTTGAGCGAAGAAAATAGAACGAGTCAAGGTGTAGAATATCTGGGAACCCATAAATGTACTTTAGATGCATTTCTGGAAACAGTTGAACCAGTACCCTCAAAGTGGGGTTGGAATATGGATGAAGTAGTAGATACAGTAGTTAAGTTTTGGATGAATAATTCCGAGAGTATTGGTTATTGGAAATCCCGTTTAACTGATGCGGGTAACGATAATGTGCTAGTTGCGAGGGTAGCGGATATGAAAGCGTTGAAATCGGAATTTAATTCTTTGTTAGGAGAAGGTTGATATTTAAGTATTTGTGCGGTGGTAGGGAAAATTAATTGATATATAAACCCTGCTTTCCCAGGGTTTTAAAATGTTTAATTGTAAGTTGTGTTAGATGGTATAAGAAAATTTAATATATAACGAATAATCAATCTTGCACCATAACTTAACATCGAATATTATCGTAAATACACTTATCTTGTAAATAGGTCGGCGTAGCCAAATCGTAATTGGGACAAGGAAGTAGGAACAAGGCTTTGAGACCAATTTACCCAGCCGTTACATAGTTGGTTTTATTTGTACCGACTTACTTAACCAATTAGTATTTATTTAGTTATAGGACTTAGCAAAAAGGCATATTTTTTTTGTGGGGTGCTGTGACACTTTGATTGATTTTTAACGCAATAATCAGGTTTTTAGTGTCACGCACCATCCGAGTCTTGTGACAATCGCGTAAGTCCTGAGTTATTTTATTTTAGATTTATTGAAAGTTTAAGTTATTTCGAGTTTTAAACAATATTTTATGGGTATAAATATTAAGACTATCAATGATTAGTTTTGACTTTAATTTAAAAAATATTAATAAACCGCAGACCAATAGTTTATGATTGAATTTCTTTTAAGTTTTATAATTTCATTAATTATTTTAACATATCTCATAAACGAGTTTGAAAGACAAAATGAAATTAATGAAGAAATTTATGAAGTCGATCAAATGAGGGGTAAACAATTTGAAGAGTATTTATTAATTCTGTTTGAGCAGAATGGTTATAAAGTAGAATTAACTCCAAGAAGTCAAGGCTATGGTGCTGACTTAATTCTATACAAAGATGGTTTGATATTCGCAGTACAAGCAAAAAGGTATAAAAAGCCTGTTGGCGTAAAAGCGGTTGAAGAAGTCTTAGGATCGATGAAATATCATAAGGCAAAGAAAGCAATAGTTATAACTAATAGTATATTTACTATGAATGCCGATCGTCTTGCACGTTCTAAATCAGTAATATTGTGGGATAGAAGAAAGTTAATTAAATTAATACGTCGTTCAAAAATGAAAGCATCTTAGTTTACATTAAAATTTTCTTGATTCCTAAACATCTGATTTTTTTCTCCTACTGTTAAAAACTCATGTAGTTCTACGATAAGAATAGATGCTTGATAAATATTGTCTTCAGCATTATAAACTTATTCAAAAGATTCTATTGCTTCTTTTAATTTAGCAATCGCATTCTCTTGATTATCTCCTTGTCCTACAATGCCATTTTCTAAGCATAAAGCTACCCAATAGGCAGCGCTTTGTCTTAGTATTGCCGTGTAAAAGTCCATTGTTATTTATTTGCTGGGGTGTGATTTAAGTAAAGCCAAATAATTGTAGGTTGGGTTAGACGCACTAAAAGACTTGAGATGAAACGAATAATTAATCATGCGTCGTAACCCAACATTAAATATTGTGCAGATAATCAGTATTCACTCTTTTTCTAATTCTGCTAATGCTTCATCTAAACTAAGTGGCGTTTCTCCTTCAACTTCCTTCATCGCCAAGATTAATGCTTTATCTTCAATGGCTTCTACGATACGTTGGTAGTCGCTAAAATCTATTACTACTTTACGGATATTACCTTCAGTATCGGTAATCAGTTCTTTTGCAAATGGATATTTATCAGCTTGCATAGGGTTTTAGAGATTTTGGAGGTGTAATTTTAATTTAGCGTGTTGGCATTTGAAATTCCCAGTTCAAAATTATCAGATAAAAAACGTCCTTCTTCAGCATAGTCTTCTTGTATCATCTGAAAAACATTGACGAGTTCGGCACTTGCTTCGTCTGATGTTTTTCCCCAAGCATGACAAGCGGGAATTGCAGGAATATAAGCAACAAAGGTGTTATTCTCATCGGGACGTATAACAACTGTGTAATCTTGTAGAGACTTCATAGGGTTAGTTTTACAGGTTTTATTAATAATGTAGCGCGATTATTGTGGGGGAGTTAGGAGTGCGATACGCGAAGCGTCAAGCCTCCGGCTTATCGCAATTCTCGCATCACACATTAGTAGTAATTGTAGGTTGGGTTAGGCGCACGGAAATACTTGATATGTAACGAATAATTAATCACGCGCCGTAACCCAACATCAAATATTGTGAATAATCCAATTATGTTGTGTTGGGTTTTGCGATCGCTCTACCCAATCTACTTACTACTTCCATATAAGCTTTAATCGCTATAAAGAAAGTTGTCTAACTCTACTTTTTTAAGAAAAAAATTGACAAACTCTTTGAAATTGATTGCCTGTGTTCCGAACACCATATAATTGTCATCAGATGGATAATAATACTCATAACCTTTAGAATTAGCAACGGCTCCAAGGACATTCAATTCTAGTTTTTGTCGTAACTCTATTTTTTGGTTATCTGACGGTTTTATTTTTGTATATTCAAAATTTCTTAGAAATTCTAACAAAGTTTGCTGACAACGGCAAATTGCATGACCAACTAAAAATGAATTAGATCCGAATTCAATTCTCCAATTTTTTTTATTACCAATTATGCGACTCGCGTGTCCAGGTGATAAAACAAAACGACCAGCTTTCGGATGATTCCAATAAGCTGACTTTCGGATAAATTCTTCAGCTAGAGAACGCTCTATTTCTTTATGCTCAGATAGTTGTTTAACCTTAGTTCTTATACTATTTACTTTTTCTTTCCACTTAAACTCTTCTTTTCGTTGAATGATTTCTTTTTCTATCCTTGCTTTTTCTTGTTCTCGCGCTATTCTTGCTTCTTCAATATGTTTGGTTTCTTCTGCCCAAATTTCATTCTCTAATTGATTTGCTTCTTTTCGTAACGAGTTATATTTCTTCTTAAGAGCAAGCAATCTATCTTCCAAGTTATAAATCATTCTTTTCGTTATACATTGACGTTGCTCTAGCCATTTTTCAAGCCTCCGTTCAATTTTGGCAACTTCTTTTGGATTGAAAATTGCTATACTTGCTTCCTTATTCCTAGTGCCGTTTCTTGTTAAATTCTGACTTCCTATACTAGCAAAACTACCTGGAATTAAAATCATTTTGGCATGAAGCCTCGGTAAATGATAAAGCTTACAACCTCTATCTGATAATCTTTTCAAAGTTTTTAAGGAAGATGCGCCAGATGCAAAGTTTTGTACAGAAAAAACAGTGTAAATTTCATACTGTCTATCAACTGAATTATCTATAATTAATTCTGCGGTTTTAGATGTTAGATAAGGTGACACAATGATAACTTTATCTGTTGCTTTGTTGACCTCTATCTTCCATCGACGGCTAATATTTTTCAAATAATAATCTGAAGGTTTATTTTTCATTATTTTGTTTTTGGTATTATCTTTTTTTATTAATATGACTTTTGTAGCAAATATGATTTCAATAATCTAAGGGTAGTATTCCGTATATTTAGGGTGGCTTACCGTATATTTACTTTTAGCTATACAAGCTGAAATACTTACTTGAATAATATATAAATACAAAAAAAGCCCGCACCACCGGGCTTCCCTTACACAATCCCAGGCTTCAATCTGCGGGTATCCGTCTCAAATCAACTACTTCCCAGCCCCCATAGGCATCCCTAAAATATCCTCAATTCTCGGCATTTCCTCCAACGGAATCACTCTACCTTCATCCTCAAAACCTTGAATTTGGTCAAAGTTTAAATACTTATACAAATCATCAGTAAAAGGATGAATTTTCTTCGCCACAATATCCATACATTCTTGTACCGAAGACAGTTGTAGGTTGGGTTAGACGCACGAGAAGACTTAATATGAAACGAATAATTAATCATGCGTCGTAACCCAACATTAGATATTGTTATTAATCCAACTATTTGATGTTGCGTTGTGCAAAAGGCACACCTAACGGTGAACGCTTCGCTCTACCCAACCTACTCCATTGCTTTCCATATTTTCAGCTTCTAAGAATAAGTATTTTTTCGGCTACTTTATTTTATCAACTTTATCAGAAGTTTAAGTTATTTCAAATTCAAAACAATACTTTACAGATAAAAATGGGAACTATAAATACTAAGGCTATGCATTATCGGTCTTAATCAGAGTTAAAAACAATTATTAAGTTATAAAAACAGGATTAATTTATGATTCCATTACTTGTTGGTGCGGCTATTGCAATTGGTGGTGTAATGATTGGAGTAAGCGAATATGAGAAAAAAGAGGAAGAAGCAAAACGGATACTTTCTAGTGGAATTAGTGAAGTTGATAAAATGACTGGAAAAGAATTTGAAAAACTTTTATTACTTCTTTTTAAAAATTTAGGTTATCAAATAAGCTTAACTTCAGGAAGTCAAGATTATGGTGCTGATTTAATTTTGTACAAAGATGGAGTGAAAACAGTAGTACAAGCAAAAAGGTATAAAAATCCTGTTAGCGTAAAAGCTGTTCAAGAAGTATCATCTTCACTCAAATACTATAAAGCTGACAAAGCAATGGTTATAACTAATAATAGGTTTACTGAAAATGCTTGTAATCTTGCACGTTCTAATTCAGTAGAATTGTGGGATAGAAAGAAACTCATTGAATTTATGCTTCATGCAAAAAGTTAGATAATTTATAACGCTAATATAGAATCTTTAAAAGGTGGGCATTGCCCACCCCAAACTAACTACTTCCCAGCCCCACTCGGCATCCCCAAAATATCCTCAATCCTCGGCATATCTTCCAACGCAATCACCCTACCTTCATCCTCAAAACCTTGAATTTGGTCAAAATTCAAATACTTATACAAATCATCAGCAAAAGGATGAATCTTCTTCGCCACAATATCCATATATTCCTGTACAGAAGGCAGCTTTCCTAACAATCCACAAACTGCTGCTAATTCAGCGGAGCCAAGGTAAACTTGTGCGCCTTTACCCATACGATTATTAAAGTTTCTCGTAGATGTAGAAAACACAGTTGCGCCATCTTCTACTCTTGCTTGGTTGCCCATACATAAGCTACAACCTGGCATTTCTGTTCGTGCATTTGCTTCTTCAAATACTTTGTAAATGCCTTCTTCTTTCAATTGCTTTTCATCCATCCGGGTAGGCGGACAAATCCACAATTGAGTAGTAACTTTTCCAGCATTTTCTAACACTTTAGAAGCTGCTCTATAGTGTCCAATATTGGTCATGCAGGAACCGATGAACACTTCATCAACTTTGTTACCGACTACTTCCGATAGTAATTTTACGTTATCGGGGTCATTCGGTGCGGCTACTATTGGTTCTTTGATTTCGTTTAAGTCAATTTCGATGACTTCTGCATATTCGGCATTTTCATCACCTGACATTAATACCGGATTTGCCAGCCATTCTTCCATTTTAGCGACGCGACGCATGATGGTACGAGCATCTTTGTAACCACGCGCTGCCATGTTCTTTAATAAAGCGACGTTAGAACGCAGATATTCCGCAACTGTTGCTTCGCTTAATTTAATGGTACAGCCAGCACAAGAACGTTCGGCGCTAGCATCTGTTAATTCAAACGCTTGCTCGACTTTCAAATCTGGCAAGCCTTCTATTTCCATGATTCTTCCAGCGAAGACGTTTTTCTTGTTCTGCTTTTCTACCGTTAACAAACCTTTTTGAATTGCGACGTAAGGTATAGCGTTAACAACGTCTCGTAAGGTAACACCGGGTTGCAATTCACCTTTAAATCTTACTAACACCGATTCCGGCATATCTAAAGGCATTACACCCAAAGCTGCCGCAAATGCAACTAACCCAGAACCTGCGGGGAAGGATATTCCCAAGGGGAAACGAGTATGGGAATCACCACCAGTTCCTACGGTATCCGGTAACAGCATCCGGTTTAACCACGAGTGAATAATACCATCACCGGGACGTAAAGCCACACCGCCGCGCTGTGCGAAAAAGTCGGGTAGTTCTTTGTGAGTTTCTACGTCAACGGGTTTGGGATAAGCTGCGGTATGACAGAAGCTTTGCATTACCAAGTCAGCGGAGAAACCCAGACAAGCAAGTTCTTTTAATTCGTCGCGAGTCATCGGCCCGGTGGTATCCTGAGAACCAACGGTAGTCATGAGCGGCTCGCAAGACATACCGGGGAGTACTCCAGGTAATCCGCAGGCTTTCCCGACCATTTTCTGCGCTAATGTAAAGCCTTTTCCGCTATCTTCGGGGGCTTGGGGACGAATAAATAATGTACTAGGTTCTAAATTTAATGCTGCGCGGATTTTATCGGTAAGCGCACGTCCGATAAGTAACGGAATTCTGCCACCAGCGCGGACTTCATCAAAAATTGTTTCGGGTTTGAGTGTGAAAGTGGAAATAACTTCGCCGTTTTCGTTGGTAATTTCACCTTTATAGGGATGAATCGTAATTACCATACCCGTTTCCATCTTGCTGACATCGCACTCGATGGGTAAAGCACCTGCATCTTCGGCAGTGTTGAAGAATATCGGCGCGATACTGCTGCCTAAAATATATCCTCCCGCACGCTTGTTGGGTACGTAAGGAATATCTGTTCCCAAATGCCACAATACTGAATTAATCGCCGATTTACGAGAAGAGCCAGTTCCTACCACATCCCCAACATATGCCACGGGATGCCCTTTTTCTTTTAATTTTGCAATAGTTGCCAACCCTTGAGGCATGGAACTTTCCAACATTGCCAAAGCGTGAAGGGGAATATCCGGGCGCGTAGTAGCATGGGTTGCAGGAGATAAGTCGTCTGTGTTGGTTTCACCGGGAACTTTAAAAACCGTAACGGTGATTGATTCAGGTACTTCCGAACGAATTGTAAACCATTCCGCTTCTGCCCAGGAATCAACTACCCTTTTAGCATAAGGATTAGTTTCAGCCAATTCTAAAACATCGTGGAAGGCATCGTAAACCAACAGCGTTTTACTTAGAGCAGCAGCAGCAGATGCTGCAATGGGTTCCTTACCTTCACCACCCATCACCAAAGGTGTTTCGGAAGAATTCGATAACGATGTAGTCGCAGTTTGTAACAATTCAATCAAAGACTGAACGTTGTAACCGCCGATCATCGTACCCAGTAACTGTACTGCTTCGATAGGTGAAATTAAAGGACAATCAATTTCTTTTTTAGCAACCGCAGTCAGGAATCCAGCCTTTACATAAGCTGCCGGATCGACTCCAGGGGAAACTCGATCTCGTAATAAATGCAGTAAAAATTCTGCTTCACCTTGCGGTGGATTTTTCAGTAATTCACACAGTTCGGATGTTTGTTTTGCATCTAATGGTAAGGGAGGAATCCCTAATGCAGTTCTTTCTTGAGCGCGATCGCGATATGATTCAAGCATTTTAATCTCCTATAGATACAACTGCAAATTTATAGTTTGATATTTATTCTCTACTTTTTTAGATTAACTTTTCTTAAAGTCTCTTCGATTCTCCTACAGATAGAATTACTAGCAATTGTTACGCTTTTTCTGTTTTACACTATACAAAATATCCAGTTTAAAAAAATAGAAAATAGTTTTTGAACGGTAGTTGAAATTATTAATTACAAGCATTGTTCGCTTCATAAATCTCAATAATACTAATGTGTAAATAGTTACTTCAGTTTTTAAAAAATAAGATTAATTTAAATAATTTTGACAATTACCATTCCAAGCTGAGTTCTAAAAGCATTTTGTAATTCTTATTATTATCACAATAAGCCAAGGTTGGGTAATTTATCTAATTGAAAATAATTCTTATATATTGCTTTTCAGTTGAAGTTTCGGCTTATTAATATAAAATAAAATATTGATTATTATACTGCCACACTACTATATATTGTAAATGACTACAACTTATACCGTTGAATTCATCCATCAAGGTAAAACGCATACTTTACAGGTACCCGAAGACAGAACAATTCTATCTGTTGCTGAGGAGGCAGGTTTAGAGTTACCTTCTTCATGTAATGCTGGTGTTTGTACCACCTGTGCCGGTAAAATCGTTAATGGTGGTAGCGTAGACCAAAGCGAGGGTATGGGAGTTAGTCCGGAACTACAAAATCAAGGTTTCGTATTACTTTGCGTTGCTTATCCTCGTTCAGATTTGAAAATTGAAACCGAGCAGGAAGATATTGTTTATCAAAATCAGTTTGGTAAGGAATAGTAGATAATTTTGGCTTAACGATCAACTACTATTTAATAATAGTTGATCGTTAGCTGTAAAATAGGAGATAGAGAAATTATAACTGGCAATTAAATTTACAATAAGTCAATGATTACTCATTTCATTAGTACAGAAATTAATTTAGCAGAAAATACCGCACAGTTGCAGAAGTCTGTAGAAGCTGAATTACATAAATATGGTAAACCTTTACGTTGGGCTATTACTGCTGTGGATTCTGAGAAAGGAAAAGTTATTCTAGAAGCAGTAGTGACTAAATAAAAAAAATTAAGTCAAAGATATAAAATATTTATTTTTAATTCTGAATAAGTATATTTGATATTGCGTATAAAAATTTATTATTACATCTTCTATATAGTTTGGGAGCGAGAAATGGCTTATAGTGACTTGACATTAACTAAATTTAAAAACAATTTTGATATTCATATAGAGGAAAAAGCCGATTTATTTGCTGAAGTTGAACCTTTAGAAGCCAGCGATAAACTAAAAAGTGATTTAAAAGAAACTACTGAACTCGCTTTAGCAATTAATACTGAAAAGGCACGCTCAGAAATGATTATTCTACCTATTTTATTAGAAATTCGACGTAGAAGTAATTATCAAATAAGTTTATTTTCTGGTACAAATTTTGATGTAGATATAGAAAAGGGTTTAAATGGTTATTGCGATTTTATTATTAGTCGTTCTAAGGAGCAGCTACTTATTAACGCACCTGTAATAATTATTATTGAAGCTAAAAACGAAAATATTAAAAATGGATTGGGGCAATGCGCGGGAGCAATGTTAGCAGCACAAATATTTAATCAACAAGAAAAGTCTGAAATTAAAACCGTTTATGGAGCAGTTACCACAGGAGATATTTGGAAGTTTATGAAATTGCAAGGAAACAATTTGTTTATTGATTTAAACAATTATTATATTAAAGAACTTGCGAATATATTAGGAATATTATATCAGGGCGTTTAACTGCTCACTGCTCACTGCTCACTGAATAAATGCGTCCATATACCGCTATTTTAATTATTCCAACTGGTGTTGGAGCAAGCATCGGAGGTTATGCAGGTGATGCATTACCCGTCGCAAAATCTATGGCTGAAGTTTGTGATGTTTTGATAACTCATCCTAACGTCCTCAATGGTGCAATTTTGTACTGGAATCTACCCAACGCTTTGTATGTTGAAGGTTACGGAATTGATAAATTTGCTGAAGGGAATTGGGGTTTACAGCCGGTACATCAAAATAAAATTGGTTTGATTTTTGACCGAGGAATTGAGCCAGATTTACGTTTAAGAAACCTTCAAGCAGCAGACGCAGCTAGAGCAACGCTGGGATTAAATTTAACAGATTATGTAATTACCGATGCCCCGCTAAATGTTGAATTACGCTCTGCGGCATCTGGTGCAAGTTGGGGTACCATAGGAAATCCAGATAGCTTATTAAGGGCTGCGGAAGTATTGATAAATAAAGCAGGTGCGAGCGCGATCGCAGTTGTGGCACGTTTTCCCGATGACATTGATGAAGAAGCAGAGCAAAACTACCGTCAAGGTAAAGGAGTAGACCCAATAGCTGGTGCGGAAGCGGTAATCAGCCATTTGATAGTGCGAGAATTTCAGATTCCTTGCGCTCATTCTCCAACATTTTCCCCACCACCCTTAGATGCAAATTTATCACCGCGTTCTGCGGCGGAAGAATTGGGTTATACTTTTCTACCAAGTGTACTTGTGGGTTTGAGTCGCGCACCCCAGTTTGTGAACAGGGAATCTAACCAATTTCCTAACAATAGCGATATATGGGTCGATCAACTTGATGCAGTAATTGTACCGGCAAATGCTTGTGGTAGCAGCGCTTTACTAAGTTTAAGTCAAAGCAAATGTCAGATAATTACCGTGGAGGAAAACCAAACTCAGATGCGAGTTCCTCCTCAATCCTTGGGAATCAAAACAATATCGGCAAGTTCTTATTTAGAAGCGATCGGAATATTAGCAGCTCACAAAGCAGGTATTAATCCATCTGCTTTAAGTTCTACAATATTACCTTTACAGCCGTTAGTTTAGATGTTAATTGTGAAACAGTGCTTAGACATAGGACCAATCCAAAATCTAAAATCCAAAATTGAATGACTCACCAGCAAAAGAACGAGCCAGAAATTCCATACCTGACACGTACCCAAGTGCTGATGGCAATGGGAGTGACAGCGATTATTTTATGGATTATTGCCAAACTATGCCTGCAATTTGGCAATTTTTCCTTAATGCCTTGGCGTTGGCATCGAAATGAATTGTTAATAGGAACTGTATTAGGTTTAACTATTACCGGCTTAAGTAGTCTAGCTTATCGCTTTTTTCCTATTTACCGTCAAAGCGCCAACTATTATTTACAAATCGTACTCAAACCTTTAGCATTACCCGATTTGATTTGGCTGGGTCTGTTACCTGGATTGAGTGAAGAATTATTGTTCCGGGGAGTGATGTTACCGGCTTTAGGCTTCGATCACTTCGCCGTAATTGTATCAAGTATTTGCTTTGGTGTTTTACATCTGAGCGGTTCAGGGCAATGGGCTTATGTGATTTGGGCGACTATTGTGGGAGTAATTTTGGGTTACAGCGCTCTTTTAACTGGTAATTTATTAGTTCCGATAGTTGCTCATGTTGTCACTAATTTGGTTTCTAGCTACTTTTGGAAAATACAGCAGTCTAATTCATAATTTTGGATTTTAGATTACTCTACGAGAAGACGCTTGCGCGTCAATAGATTTTGGATTAAATCGCTACTCCGACTTTAGTGACGAAAACAATCAAAATTTCTTTATTAAAAGTTTTCTTTTTCTTACTTAAAGACAGATTAAAAAAATTAAAAGGTACATCACCGCTTTGTAGGGTATGTGAGTAGGGTGTTGATTTTAAGGGAAATTAAGCATTATTTTGTCATACAGCTTCCATGACAGCCTTGGTTGTTCCTTGTTCCCAGCCGGAGGCTGGGAACGAGAATACCTAAAATAGCGCGGGAAAAAGATAGCCCCGTCTTTTTAAAGCGGGGTGGAATTATACCCTTCCCTACGGGACACCTTGCGGTGAACGGGAACACCTCCGGTGAACGTAATTTGTAATTCATAGGGTATTTGAGAGGTCGTTTTTTCGCGTCTAACTCACGTTAAAATCATCTAAAACCGCTACCTCAAACTTAATTCCGCCTATCTACTGATAAACGGAATTAATACTTTTATTTGAACTCCGAATAAAATACTCAAGCAGCAATATCGGTTGAATGATCTCGTAAAAGTTGTTTGATTTTGGGTGATTGTCGATTGCTGAACTTTTCTGGGAAAATAAGCTCGATCGCAACTTTTCCGCGTTCTTCTTCTACTAGATTTATTTCCGCAACAAATCTCGTCGGTGGGGTATTTTCACCTTTTAGACTCAACAGCAAACCAACTAATGGTTTCATATTCTGCATCTTTTCTAAATCTTGTTTACCCAGCAATCTATCATCATTTGATATGGCTTTTTTACTATCTAATTCCAACCGTAAACCAGTTATTCCTAGTTCGGTCGCTATTCCACTAAAGAAATTACCATCCCAATAAAGTTGAGCGGTGGTATTTACCTGTTTGCGGATTTTCTTGGTTGTAGTTGGCTTTAGTTCGCGTAGAGAACGAGTTATACTGCTGGCTAAGAAACCCAAAGAAGCAATTGGTTTATCGGCGTTTTCTCGCTTTTGCGAATACCATTCTTTCACATCGGAATACATCACTAAGGCTAAATCATCCGTCTGAGTGCGGGTGACGTTAATAAAATCGACTCCCAAATGAGTTTCTGTTTCATTTACCGGAGTAACTCGTACAACCCTCGCAGTTACTACAGCACGAGCGGTAAAATCTCCCATCACCTCAATTTGAACTTCATCTGGTAAATTTGACCAAGATTCCAAGGATATTAAAGCACCAGTTTCTGAGATGTTTATCGTTTCTCCCATGATGGTTTGGTCGTCGCTAGAAATTACCACCGGAAGCCGTCTTTGCAAACGGTGAGCGGTACGAATTTGTGGTTGTTCAAATCCTACGAGTAAAGCTGCTGATAGCAAAATCAAGTTAAAGCCAGACCATAACGTGTTAACTAACACCGCTTCGGAATCTTCTGGACGTAATAACAACCAATAAGGAACCGCTAGTAAGGAACTAATTACTAAGACTGTTACTATCACCAAACCGCGCATTGATGTCCAGTCGAAGGTACGCTTGGTAACATTTATCCCTTTATCGGTAACGTTAAATGTACCCATTTTAGGATTAAACAGCGCTAACAAAGTTACCCAACCCGCTTGGAAAGACATGACAAATTCAAAAATTTCGTTCCAGAAGGAAAATCGGACGTGTTTGTAAATAATGTGGTTGGTAGCGAGGGAAAGGAGGATATGAGGTAAAGCATATGCGAGAGTTTCTAAACCCAAACCTTGGATTGGATTGATGCCAAACAAGAGGAATAATGTGGGAATGATCGCATATACCAATCGGGGATAGCCGTATAAGAAGTGGGAAGTAGCGCTTAAATAACAGATACGTTGAGCAAAATTTAGATTCAGTTTGGAATTAAATAATGGGTTTTCAATTCTGAGAATCTGAGCCATTCCCCTAGCCCAGCGTACTTGTTGACCGACATAAGCTGAAAAGGTATCTGGTGCTAATCCCGCTACCATAATTTTGTCGTAGTAAACGGATTTATAGCCTTTGGAATGCAAGCGTAATGCTGTATGACAATCTTCCGTTACGGTTTCAACCGCAATTCCTCCAACTTCCAAAGCGTGAGTTTTACGAATCACCGCAGCAGAACCGCAGAAAAATGCTGCGTTCCAAAAATCGTTACCTTTTTGCAGGACTTTATAGAATAGTTCGTTACCTACAGGGATTTTTCCGTCAGTAAGTAAGTTGCGCTCGAAGGGGTCGGGGTTATAAAACCAGTGGGGAGTTTGAACGAAGGATACTTTGGGGTCGTAGAAGAAACCTACCGTATGCTGAAGAAATTGCCGGGATGGAACGTGGTCACAGTCTAAAATTAAGACTAGATCGCCGTCGGTTTTATAAAAAGCAGTGTTGATGTTACCAGCTTTAGCATGGTCGTTGTTATCTCGTCCCATATGAACGCAGCCGAGTTCTTCGCACATTTGCTGTAACTTTTCTCGTCTAGCGCGGAAAGTCTCGTAACGTGGGTCATCTTGTTTGTACTTTTCCGGACGACCATCATCGAGAACGTAAACCTTCTTTTTCCCAAGAGCATAATCGCAAGCCAAAGCTGCTAGTGCTGTTTTGCGAACAATCTCAACGTCTTCGTTATAGGTAGGAATGTAAATATCAACATTAAACCATTCTTCTTGGGGAATGACAGAAATATCAATGGGTTGACGTTCTTTGATTTTTAAAGTTTGAAAGTATGCTAATACCAAGCTAAAAATTGCATACAATTCTGCCCCCAATAAAGTTAAACAAGCAATACTATTTATCCATCCGTCAAAATTGAGCGTGTAGCTGAGACGGTAATATAAATATCGCATTGTTGTTACCAGACTTAGCCACACCATAAACAGGTGATAATATTGACTAACTTCTGTAGAAGATTCTTGTTCTTCCGCTCCCAATACTATCTGACCTAGCAATACGAGAAAAACTGCTATAGCTGCTTGCTGCCAAATTTCTAACGGTGTAACAATTAACGGAATTGAAAATACTAATAGTAGTAAAATTAACCACTTAAAGTGTTTGATTCCTACTTTTTCTAGGGTGCGATCAAAAAAGCTGGGGGTGAGGTCAATCAGCCATCTGCTCAAGTTGAAGCGCTGGCTTTTTTTGGAATTACGGGCTGAAGAGGACATAGCAGTTTGATAAATTTTTTTATTAAGGGAATGGGGAGTAGGGAGTAGGGAATAGGGAATAGGGAATAGGGAGTAGGGAACAGTTTTTCTTGATCATCTTATTCAAATACCTATTACCCATTACCAATTATTCTTACTTCCTGTCAGCAGTCGAAACCCGCTTCAGATAAAGTTGGAAAATACCGTAGAGTATCAGAGATAAACCAACCATCCCCGCAGGTACTAATAACCAGTTTTCTTGTAGCATTCGCGACATTTTACTGAGAATATTAGTATTTTCGATGCGACGAGTAGAGGGAGCATTGTCAAAAAACGCTAGTTGATAACCATCGGGGTCGTAAGCAACCGGGTTTTTCTTGTCGCTACTAATTAATACCGTATCCTTCTTGAGTTGGAAGAACCAAGGGTCTTTACTTAATACTTCTCCTACTCTTTCTAACCCCGTTTCCGTCTGAGCAGTCAAAGCCAACACAACGCGATCGCCATTCCAAGGAGAGAGAATTTGCTTAATCATCCCTTGCTTATCTTGGGGAGCTTGAACGCTTGCTCTAGCTGAACCGCGTAAGAATGATTGATTTAAGTTAAACCCTGGGGATTTGAAGACTTCGGGGAACGGGAATCTCTCTCGCATCCCAATTCCTACTAAATTCTCGCTTTTACGGACTTCTTCGGGTAATGTGTCTGAAGTATAGACATCTAGTTTGACGGAATCGGCACTACTTAATCTTCCCAAACGTTCGCTAAAAGCCAGCATTGTCAGCACATCTGTAGCGTTGGGTTCTTGCGGCAGGACAATTGCTGTTTTGGATAAATCTTGAGGTGCAGCGAAGGGGAATCCATATTGCATTAATTTCAGGTCTGGTAGCTGTACGGAGTTTTCCCGTTTTAAGTCAAAACTTGTATCGGCATGAACTGTACCTGTAAGTTGCTGGTCTGGAGGACTGATACAGTTGGCTTTATCAAATGGTTCCTTCGGATTCATCCGGAAAAATACCTGGATCTTAGAATCAGGCTGAACTAATTTAGCTGGTAAATCTACTTTCAGATTTTTACGTGTTTCTCCTTGGTCTGAATCAAGACGCGCTCCACCAATAAAAACTCCATCTAATAAGACTTCTACAGCGGAGGTTCTGGGGTTCATCTGCGGACCGTAGCTATAGACCAGGTTCATTGAACTACCGCGTACAAATCTGTCATCCGGTAATGCACGGAAGTCGATTTCAATTGGTGGGGCCGCAGAACCACGCACGCTGAAATCTTTAAAGGCATCACCGTTGAATTCAGTTTTAATATCGCTCAATTGAAAATTATTAGCTTCTGGTAAAAACCGAGACCACTCTCTATCTCCTGGAGTGGGAGAATCTTCAACTTTATTAACTAAAACTACTTGCCCCGTACTCATTTTCCTGAGATCGGGCTGTGCTAAAAACTGTGTAGCTTTCGCAACTCCTACTGCACCATTTCCAGTTGCAATCAGAACGGGAACTTTAGTGTTTTTGGTAGTAGTTAGAATTAATACTCCTGTATCCTCTGATATTGGGTTCTGATTAGAGTCCAAAATTTGAGAGCTAACAATTTTACGAGGTAAATTCAAATCCGCTAAAGCTGGTTGTTCGCTAGGAGTACCAATAATGACTAATCTCTCATTGGCTGATACATCTGCAAGGCTGGAAACTAAGTTTGTCTCTATGGGACGAAAATCTGCCTGTCTCCCTAATGAAGCTTGCAAGCGTGCTGCTCCCTCTAGCCAGGATTTGCTCGTCTTTTGGGGCTTTAAATAAGTGATGCGATTGGTTTCTAAATTCAGGTTGTCAAAAAATGGATAAGGATAGTTACTAAAGTTGAGTGGAATTGCTTTACGCTCGAATTTAAAAATTAATTCTGAGTCTGGGAGAATCTCGGTCCATAAAGTTGGGTCGCTTGGGTCGCTACATCCGGAGCTATTATTTTGCTGCGCGACAATTTTAAGTTCGTTATATTCTTGCAGTAGTTTTGGAGGAATATTTAACAGTACTTGACCTACAGCCGATTGTTTGCGGTTTAAAGGAATGCTACCTACAGCCGTATCATTAACTAATACTGTTAAGTTAGATCGATTAGCATACAGCGCAGGCGAATGTTGAAACCGCACCAAGGCTTTTACCGCACCGACATTCCAACCACGAGGACGAGTAAAACCCAGACGACCTTCAGAATAGACCCCCCGCAGACGCATCCGGTTGCCAACCACGGGGCTGCGATTAAATTCTAAAATATATTCATCGTCGTATTTTGTTGGGGATGTTGATTTTGCGGTGCTATTGGTTCCACTCCCAACTGCTTGCGCTAATAAGATATCTCCATCTCCTTCATATTTACTCGCAGCTTGGGCATTTGGCAAAGCCGATAGTAAACAAAAAGATATAATAAATGCTTTATTAACCGCTTTAAAATTAAATAGATGCTTCATAACACAGTTTTTTAATTATTAGGTAAATAGAGAATGAAAATGGTTTAAAAATGTCTATTTTGCTAGTAAAAATACTTTGTTCAAGTATTTCTTGATTACTTAAGTATGGCTGCCAACATTTTATTCGCTTTTCAGAGAAAGATGCCATAACTTCTTAATTATTTTGCAAAAGTTTCTGGGAAGTTGCGTCTGTTGATAACAGTCCCAACCAAACTAGATTCTGAGTATAATAAGCTCGATTATCGTCCCAAAGTTCTTGCTGGTATTGAGGTAGCAGTTTTTTGTTTAGCAGTTCTTCAGCCAATTCTGGTTCTATCAGCTTACTTGCAGCATAGAGCATAGCATATTGAGATGTCGCTTCGTAATTTACCAAAGCTTTACCTTCAAGGTCGATTTGCGCCGGGATGCTCGATTGTTCGCGCCACAGCTTTCTCAAATACCCAGTAGATGTTTCAAGATAGCTTCTTGCTTGAGATGAATCAAACCAACTGGCATCTAGTGCTATTCGCCACCAAACTCGAAATGCATCAAAGCTGTATACGCTGCTTAATTTGCTGTCATTAGGTACTGGTTTATATTTACCAGTTTTTGCATCCATCACAACCCAGTCACTCGGTAAATTTACAGCACTGATTTTTCGAGAATCTTCCAACACCTGATAGCTAGAATCTACCAAGCTTAACCAATCTCGTTCCGGGTCAACTTGAGCAAACAAGCGGAAAGCATAGGGAGCAAAGTAGGAAGGGTTGAGAAATATGGAGGAATCTTTCACAAATGCAGCTTGGGGACCAGGTAACAAATAGCGTTTACCCTCAAATCCGACTACAGTTGAATATTTCCATAAATCTTGCAGTTTAGTTTTGGCTATTTTGAGGTATTCTGGACGATTCCAGCGTCGGGAAGCCAAGATTAAGGCGGTAATAGCATCTATATCCCCATCGCTGGCAAAATTATTATCTATAGAACCCCAGCTACCATCAGCTTTACGTCCCCACTTCCAAGCCCATAAACTATCTAATTGTTTGCCGTTTTCTAACCTTTGTAAGTTGTTTTCTCCCCAGTTCAAAGTTAAGGCAAAGGTGGTCGGGTCATCGATCAGTACCGCTCGTAACATCCCGTAGGCTTGACCTTCACTAGTCGAACGATCGCTAGCTTCGTAATCAATCACTCGTCCATCTCTCTGGATAAATCGACGACGATAGCTGTCCCAGCTTTCCACTAACAGTTCTCGGTTGGGAGTCGAAGCTGGAAGGGCTGCTAAAAATTGAGTGCGATCGTTGTCGATCGCAGACGCAGGTGCTGATTCCAAGTTACTGATCGGTTTTTCTAAATTTGTGACTGAATAACCTCCTTGACAACCTTGTAAAGCAATCAAGCTGAATATAGCTACTATGTTTGGAATCTGGTTCATCTTCATAACCGTTTGCATTAATTTTGACGATTTATTCAAAGGAAAATTATTGCAACGAGAATTGGGTTTGACAGGGAAAGTAAATCTAGTCTCCTGGTATTACTATTCCCTCGTTAGTACGTATAATTACTAAAAAATTTATTCTTCATCAAAAATTTGCATGAAGGTGAATTTTTTACCGATTTTTACCGCGACGTTCGTAGCTCTCCCAAGGTGGTTGAAAACCCCGTCTTTGCAGAAAATCTTCTTGTATTTGCTGCATTTGGTTAGAAATTTCTGGGTCTCTTTCACCACTGGCAATTTGTTCGATTTGCAATTGTTCAAGAGCTTTCATTGCTGCTAAAGGTTTGTCAAAAATCGCATTCAGCCCAGCAAGAGCGCGACGTGCTTGTTCGTCTTGCGGCTTTTGTTCCAAGACTGTGGAATAAATTTGTTCTGCCGATTCAAACCGTCTTTGCTCGAAGCGAATTCCCCCCAAAGCAGCTAAAGCATCTACATCATCTGGCTGCTCTTTAAGAATATTTTCATAAGCTTTACCAGCCATGTTTAAATCACCAATAGCCCGAGCTAACAGGGCTATGCGTTCTGAATTAACGTTAGTTGGAGCATTAGCAATCAACTGTTTCATTCGCAAGCGGGCTTCGTTCGGGTCTCGTTGGGCGATAACTTCCAGTAACCGCTGCTGTAATCTAATGTTACTAGAATCAACCTCAACCAAGTAATTATACAGCGACTCACGAGACGGGTCAGTCGGTAGCTGTACGACCAAACTATATAGTTCTGGTGGAGTATTGGTTGCTTTTTGAGTTGCCAACCAATTATTTAAAACCGCTTCTGCTTCTGGTTTAGAAATGCGTTTGGCTTGATACGCAACACTAGTACGTCCCAATTGAGCAGTTATATCTTCGGGGTTGCGTTCTAATACTTGCTCGTATACGACTAAAGCTTCTTCAAAACGCTTTTGCTGCACCTTCACACCTACTAAACCACGTAAAGCACCATCAACAATATCTGCTTTGGGATTGCTTGTAAGTATGGCAAAGTACCGTTGAGCGCTGGCTTCTAAATTGCCTTCCCGTCGTTCGATTTCTGCTGCGAGCAACTGTGTCGTCATGTCTGACGCACCTTGGGATGTTGCCGTATATTCGGCTAAAGCTTGCCTCGCTTGAACTGTGTTGTCGAGTTGCAGATACATCTGAGCTACCCGAAAATTTAAAAACGGCACGTTAACCCCTGTTTGCAAAAGATTTTGATACAGGGGTAAAAGTTGGGGGTCGGGAGCATCTAAATCGGCTAAGGCTACTGCTAGCTGCTGTAGTTCTACTGAGTCTGTAGGTAAATTTTGTAGTGTAGCGGCTAAGCGTTGTTTCACATCGCTTTTGGTAATCATTGCCAATTTATATTCCAAAGCCAGTTGCCGCAACACCAAACTTTTATCGTTAGGTAAGGTAGCAGCTAAACGTTTGTAAAGCTGTAATGCCGTTTCCTCACCTTGGGGTAAACCACTGAATACATCAGCAATTTCCCGCAGCAGGGTGGGGGAAGGATTTGGGTTATTAGCAAGGGACTGACGGTATAAATTAGTGATTCTTTCCGTAAGGGTAGCGTTGTTTGTAATCTTACGAATTTCATTTAGCGATCGCGCTAAGGGTAAAATCGCTTCTTCTTTATCCTGTAAAGGATCTAATACGGCTAAAGCTTCGGCTTCTTGTTTATTAGCAACATAAGCTTGAGCCAATTCCGCACGAGTAAGTATGCCTAACTGGTCGAGGGTTTGAGAACGACGTAACTGGCTAAGTAAAATTTCGATGGCTCCTTGAGGATTGCCAGTTTTACGTAAGGTCAGAGCGTAAGCAACCGCAGCGTAATCGGTTATAGGTTTTCCAGTCGTTTGATAGCGGTTGAATAATTCCTTGGCTTTTTGATAATCACCACTGTAGCTATAAGTTTGAGCGGCACCGATGATTGCTTCTGGTGAAGGATTATTCGCTAACACAATTTGAAAATCAGCGATCGACTCACTAAACTGTCCCTGATAGGAATACAGTAAAGCCCGGTGATAACGAGCTTGCAGGTCATCGGGGTTTAACTCAAGTAAAGTGTTGAGAGCTTTTATGCCGGGTTTGTTCCACTCCGGACGATAAGCACCCATCATCCCCACAATTTTTAAAGCCGCTTGATTTGTGGGGTCTTGAGCCAATACTTGTTGATAAGCTTGAAATGCGGCTTCGATACGTCCTGCACGATTGTAAGCAATAGCTAAACCGAGTTTGGCTTGTAAAGATTGCGGGTTGCTTTTTAAAGCTTGCTCAAAAGCAGTAATGGCATCATCCACCCATCCCTTTTTGAGCAGATTATAACCCCGTTGGGTTGCCCCCGATGACTGAGCCTGTACCGGAATATTTTGCAAAGTTGCCAATGCGATCGGACAAGTAAAAACGAATAAGTGAAAAGGTAACAAAGTAATACCGAGAATTGTTTTACTCTGTGTTTTTACTTGGAGTCGCCATAAATTAGCTTTATAAAGCAAGTTTAGTCTGTGACTCATCGACCAATCCCTCTTGGAGTGACATCAAAATTCGATTTAACTCTTACACCAAGAACTGTTTCGTTAAAATCGTCTCTTCCCTGGACGGAAAAGCCTAATCTGAGATTGGGTAAAAACTGAAAATCGTAATAAAGCTCCAGTACATCTAGTTGCTTTCCTTGACGCTTCTCCGAGTTAGATAAACCGCGTCCGTAGGCTAATCCCAGTCGGTCATCGGGAGTAAATAAATCTAAGAGACTCGCTCCGATAACGTATGTATCTGCACCTTCTCCCAAATCTCTATTTTCGTAACGACCGTAGCGTCCAAAAAGACCTAGTTTCATAGTGGGAATGAAAACTTCAGCGTTTAAACCGTATGCTTCTTCGCGATCGTCTTTCAAAACCCCAAACTGACCATTTCCGCGAGCAATTTGAAAGCTTTCTGGAAATGTATCGCGGTTTCCAGCATCTCTAGCAGTGCTATAAGTACCGCGAATAATCGCATTACCGTAACGAACCCCAACTTCTCCAGCAAATCCATCCAAAGCAAATTCGCTCAAGCTATCAGAGGATGAAAAAACAGCAGCTTTAGCATCAATATTATCCGTCACGCTCCAATTAACCAGCAATCCCGGATGGGAAGCTATACCTGTAGCTGCTAAAGCTGAGTTAGTTTGAAATACTGGATTAAAAAACTGACTCGCTCCATCTTTGGCAAAACTGTTACGGTCAAAATAAGATGTCAAATCTAACTGACCAACTGCAAATCTCAGATTGGGTAATCCCGATATAGACGTTGCGAGATAAAGTTCGTTGATATTCAAACCTTCTCGTCGGGAATCATCAAAAGAGCTACCCTCGCTTGTCAAATCCAAAGTTGCACCAAACAACACTTGAGGTGTCAACGGATATACTCCAGTCAGTCTTGCTCTTGCGGAAGTATCACCTCCTTGAGTTACATACACACCTTCGACCCTTAAAGAAGATTCTTTTAAAGCTGCACTAGTTCTTAAAGGGTTTAATTCGTTGTTTTGTGTTAGCGGTACCGGTGTCGTTCCTAACTGCTGACTTGTAGTTAATGGAACTGATGGACGTATTCCCCCTTGGGAATTAAGTAGTGTATTAAAAGTTGGTACGGGTGCGTAAGTTACGGAAACTGACGGTTGCGAACTGCGGTAAGCATCAAGCATTTGTGCAAATGTTGGTACCGTCTTAGAAGTGGTATTGAGGTATTCTTGGGGGTTCGAGGTTCTGGTATTTAGCAGTTGATTGAATGTTGGTACATCAGCACGATTCGATTGCGGTACATTTGTGCCTGGAAGTGGTGGTAAAGGAGCAATGGTCGCAAATTCCTGAGTGTTATTACCCGGAGGTGCCGGTAACGGAACTTGAGCGTTGATTTGTCTCGCTTCATAAATCCCGGTTTGAAGACCACCAATAGATTTTGCTCCTATGGCTACGGATTGCTCGATTAAACGTTTAGTTTTACCACTTATCTGTTCTTGGATAAAAGTGTTTTCTAATTGCTTGATATTATCGAACGGTAAATAAGTAGCTGGTTTTCGGGTCGGTGCAGCACCAGTATTAGCAGCATTCGGTGGTGGTGGTACTTCTTTTAATTGAAGTTTTGTTTTGCCACTGGGTATCGATGACTGCGGTACTCGCAGCAAATCACCTGAATAGGTCGGTTGATTAGCCTGTTGAGAAGATATCATTTGGGCAAGAGCGCGATCGCTAAAACCCAAAGTCCATAACACCGAGATTGAAGCAGCGCAAAATAGCGCATAAGATTTGTGTTTATGAAATTCTTCGATCAAAATAAATTTTTCACGCTCTAGTGTTTTAAGCTTCATTACTCCAGTTAATGTATAAGTAAATATTTCATTGCATAATGTCGCCACCTTAACAAAAAAAATTCATATCATCGAGGGGAAAATACGTAGTTTGCAAAGCTCATAAATTTACAATAAGAGTTTGTAAAGGTGGTAATTTTACGATTAAATCTGGGCAAAATAAATAAAAATGTGGAAATTACAGATTTAATCTGCTTTTATTAACATCTATTTTATGAAACAGCAACATTTTCGTTTAAACAACACCGTTATTGCTTCTAGTCTGCTTTTATTACTAAGTTCTGGCTGTTCGAGCAAATCGCAAAATGAAGTACAGTTAGAAATACAGGGCATACAAAGAGAAGATAGCAACGGTTTATACAGGGTTCTCGGTACTACGAATTTACCCCAATCTAGCCGTATTGCCGTTACAGCAGTTCGCTATTTGCGACCAACTACAGCAGATACAGAAGAAATAATCGACGATGATAGAAATATAAATCGTTCAATTCTGGCTCGCCAAATAGTAGAAGTCAAACAAGGAAAATGGTCAGTAGACTTAAATCTTTGGCAAGTTGCACCTAACGGAAATTTTCAGGAAGTATGGCAATTAGATCGACATTACAAAAAATTAGCTCCTGAAACTGAAGTAAGCTTTATTGCGACTTTCAATCCTGAAGGTCAATTACCATCTTCAGATACACAAAATCCTCAACAATCCACTCCGCAATATCAAAATCTTGAAGGTAAGTCTTTACGATTTACCAATGAAGGGGAAAAATACGTACAAGCGAGTCAGTACCGTTCCATACCCTTACCCGTAGGTAAAACAACCCCACCTCGTTTAGAACCAGAAGATTTTAATGATGGCTGGGGAAATCGATCTCAACTTCAATCTCAACCCGAATCCGGAGCTATTTTACCTCCACTCACTAAATCCCAGCAGACTAGTTTTCCTCTGGTAACTTCGGAGTTTATACGTTGATTAAAATTTGATAGATAATAATAGGACTTACGCAATCGCAAGGATTTATTAAGCATCCTAGACTTTTAGATCCCCCCAACCCCCCGATAAATTAGGGGGGCTTTGCATAAGTCCTAAATAATAAAAAAATAGCAGTAATTGGTTAATTACTGCTAGGAAAAAGAGATTTTTTGATTGGGAATTACTTATCTATTCCGAGAGTCATTCATACTTAAACAGGACTTAGCAAAAAGGCATCTTCTGCTCGTAGGGTGCTGTGACACTATGCTTGATTTTTAACGCAACAATAAGGTTTTAGTGTCACCCACCAACCTGGCTTTTGTGACAATTGCGGTCATTTCTGTTAAATAAATTTCACTTGTCGAGGCTCGTGAGTATCGTAGTAGATACTAATATCTGATGTTTGTGTTTTAACATTACCTGTAGATTGAGATATTGATGGAAAATTGTTTTGCATCGCTTGCATTTGCAACATCATATCTCTAAGCTGTCTTTGTAGTTGCTCAAACTCTGCTGGTGTTATGCTAGTTTGATTTACTTGGGATATATTAACCAGTTCTTTTTTGATATTACTTGATTGAGCATAGCCGAGGAAGTTTTGAGCGGAAGCAAACGCAGATGCAGCACTAGCTGGAGTCGTATCTCGTCTTTTCTCTTCAAGTACGGGTGCTTCTACTTGTGGTGGGATTTGCGCTACAACTGGCTGAGATATGCTTGGAGGATTCAAAGTCGGATAACATTGCTCATCCAAAAAATTATTGAGTCCAGAAACTTGCAGTCGAGATTCTGAAAGTTTAAATTCCTTGAGTAATTCTTCTTTTTGCTGTAATTGCTGTTCTAATTGCGATAATTGCTCTTCGATTTCTGCTGATTTACGAGAAGAATTCCGCCATCCACAAACTGCTACAGCAGCAATTCCAGCCCCCAAACTAAGTCCGGTAGAGACTACTACGTAAGGTAAAGCAACATCTCTGAGCTTACCAAAGAAAAGTGTTTCTTCTTGAAACTTAATATTAATTTGTTTGTCACCAATCGCAGCAAGCGGTACCGTCATTGCAGCAAAAACAGCCGCTGAAGCTAAAACTGGAGGTAGAATAAATTTCGTTAATGCAGATAGAGACATATTTAAAAGTTTGGTTATTTAAACAAAAAACGACAGATGCTGATTTAACTACTTTTACATAATGCGTTTTACGGCACATCGAGTAGTTATAGAATTTGTTTGCTCTATTTGTTTCCAATCTATTCGTTAAATACCTAAGTGACAAGTCTTTTAAGATAAAGAAATAAATAAAGTAAATAAATTTTATATAAACTATTTTTTTTGGCTAGCTGTACCAAGATAGATTAAGTCTTACTAAACTCACATTTGATGCTGTTTGGAACAATTTATTTTAAAAGTTTCTCATACTTAGGTAGTAGATTAAGTGTGGCAAGAATCTATCTAAAGTGTTAATTTGTTTATTTATTATCAATTTTATTAAATAATTATTTTTTGATGCTGCAAATCAAATTACTAGCTATCAAGACGAAACAGTAATTAAATGAAAGGACTTAGGAACTATGCGTATTCTATTAATTTTTTTATCTTTAATTGATCTTTTTTCAAAGTCATTTCGGAGATATTGCAAACGCGCTCTCTTTGAATACCCAGGCAAAAACAAATTACGAAAAATCAACTTATATAAGAAAATACTGATATTTACCGTTACCTTAATGTTGTGCTTGAATAGTAATTTTTCAAACACGCTATACAAACAACCTTTTGCTCAAGCAACAACAGTTATGCAGCTACCACTTTCAACTCGTGGAGCGAAAATTGTTGACAACCAAGGAAATCCTGTATTACTTAGGGGTGTCAACTGGTTTGGAATAGAAACAGAAACCCATGCTCCTCACGGTTTGTGGAAGCGGGATTATCAAGAGATGTTGGGGCAAATCAAGCAATTAGGGTACAACTTGATTCGCTTACCATACTCCGTAGAAGCACTCCGTTCATCCCAAGTCAGCGGTATTGATTTCAGTATTGGTAGTAATAAACAGCTTGAAGGCAAAACTCCTATAGAAATAATGGACGCGATCGTTGAGGAAGCTCAACGTCAAGATTTGTTGATTTTACTAGACTCTCATCGTCTTAACGACAAACAAATCCCCGAACTGTGGTATGGAGATGGGTATACTGAAGCTGATTGGATTAATACTTGGTTGCAGTTAGCTCAAAGATATAAGAATCAAGCCAACGTGATTGGTGCAGATTTAAAAAACGAACCCCACGGTAAAGCTAGCTGGGGTACTGATGATTTAGCTACTGATTGGCGATTAGCAGCAGAACGTGCTGGTAATGCTATTGGCAAGATAAACCCTAATTGGTTAATTGTTGTTGAAGGAGTAGAAAAAAATGTTCCCGGACAATATTTAGCTCACCATTGGCAAGGAGGTAATTTAGAAGGTGTGCTGAAATACCCGGTACGTTTATCAGTTCGCCACAAATTAGTTTATTCTCCCCATGAATATGGACCTGGGGTGTATGATATGCCTTATTTTTCGGACAAGAAGTTTCCTCAAAATCTCGTCCATCGCTGGCAAATCGGTTTTAACTATATTTCTAGTCAGAAACGCGCTCCAATTTTGGTGGGAGAATTTGGCGGACGTTTGAATGATAACGAAAAAGAAACTATTTGGTTAAATAAATTTGTCAAATACATCGACAAGAAAAACTTAAGTTTTGCTTTCTGGAGTTGGAATCCAAATAGCGACGATACGGGAGGTATTCTTTTAGATGATTGGAAGACTGTAGATGTAGCAAAACAAAAATTAATTTCTCAACTACTTCCGGTTAAATTTACCCATCAAAATTAATGTGGTGAAGTAGTAGTACTTCACCACATAAGTTCTGAGGGCTTAGCGTAGTGCGTGTGCGTAAGCGCAGACTCACGAAGTGTGCGCTTACGCACACTTCGTGAACGCTCGTTACCATCAGGGAGCGAGACGCTCCCAATACGAATTTCTTACCCCGCAAAATTAATGTGGTCGAGTAGTAGTACTCCACCACATAAGTTATGAGGGGTGTCCCTTTAGTCGTCCATCAAATCATCGTCATCATCATCCTCATCGTCATCATCATCGTCAAATTCTCCTAAAATACTATCGTCGCCATCGTCATCTAAATCGTCATCATCATTATCAACTTGCACCGGCGTTAAGCCTTTAATATCTTCGTTATCGGCAATCAAATCGTTATCATCATCTAATATCGATTGCGAAGTACTTCTCATCCCAAACCCTTCGGTCGCCATAGTTGGGGAATCCAGATTGTAAGTACGGGCTGTACGGTCGTCTAACACCATATCCAAGGGGTCATCTACTTCATCAAGTACGCCGCTGCTCATATCGGCAGCATAGTCATCAACTATACCCATCTCTTCATAAGCATTGAATCCCGTACCCGCTGGAATCAATCGTCCGATGATTACGTTTTCTTTCAAACCCCTCAGCCAGTCGGACTTCCCTTCGATCGCAGCTTCGGTCAACACACGAGTTGTTTCTTGGAAGGATGCGGCAGAGATAAAGCTATCTGTATTCAATGATGCTTTGGTAATCCCCAATAACACTGGAGTATATTGTGCCTTTGCACCACCCGTAATCGACATCGCTTCGTTTACCTGCTCCACTTGACGCAGTTCAATCAACTCCCCAGGCAGCATTGTAGTATCTCCGCCATCATCTAACCGCACTTTCGAGGTCATCTGACGCACGATTACTTCAATGTGTTTGTCAGAAATCTCAATACCCTGGGATTGATACACCGACTGCACTTCGTTCACTAAGAAAGTCTGTACTTTTTGCAAAGCATGGCTCGCACAAGCATAAACCCCTTCATCGGAACCTTGGTTGAAAAATACTTCCAAGATTTCATGAGGATTGGAAGGTCCATCTGTCAGTGGCTGTCCGGTAGCTACCATCTGTCCTTCAGAAACCACCATATTTTGTCCCGGTCCAAGGGGATAATCGGTAACTACCCCTCCCGCTTCTAGAATCTTCAGCGCGATCGCCTCATCACCATCACCGTAGACTGGTTTAACTTCCCCGGCTCTCCGAGCTAATATACAGCCTTCTTTGGGTTTACGAGCTTCTAGTAGTTCTTCAATTCGGGGTAAACCTTGAATAATATCTCCAGTTTTGGCGCGTTCAAATACCAACAACACCAAATTATCACCGCGCTGTACCAAATCGGTATCGTCAACTTGCAGCACCGCTCCAGGACTAACCCGGTAGGGACGACCCATCCGCAAAGTAACGTAATGTGTAGATTCGCCCGTTGGTACTATACTTGCTTCCCCTTCACGCGGAGCGTACGAGCTTTGCCCAGTGCCTACCTCAACTACTTCTCCAGATTGTTCGGCGAATACTCCCGGCGAAATTTCCGCACCTTCTACTAGCAAGTCACCGACTTTACAGGTGGGAGCTTCCGAGAGGTTGATGATAAACATATCAGCGCTCCGCAATATTAAACAGCGGCGAGGTGCATCAGTACCTACTTTTATACCTTGGATCGTACCTCCTTCTTTACACAGGATTTGGGTACGCGCTACTACTGCACCGGGTTCTATGGTTAGTCCATCTTCCACTTCCAAATTGGTCTGGGTACTACCTTGGGTCGCATCCGCCGCAATATCACGACGAATTACCAAGGATTCCAAAATTACCAACTGCAAGCGCTGAATTTCTGGGTCGTTTTCATCGGTTACTAATTCGATGTCCGCCGCTAAAGGAGAAGTAGAAGTACCGTGTTCGTCTCCTTCTTCCCCAATCTCCAATACCAGTTGAGTCCGCAGCAGTTCTACACCTTCTACTGACTTGATGCGTTCGGAGTCTTTGTAAGATATTCTTTGTACTGCTTTTAGCTGAATCGAACGTCCGCTTTCTTCATTTGCCGAAGTGGTACTCGGTACGTCGGGATTAGTCGGTACGGGAAACTCAACTACCGGACGGCTCAACACTGCCGGACCCTCTGGGGTTTCTACATACTCGATGTAGCGGAGTTCGGTAAAGGTCGTACCCAAAAACTCTTCCCCTGCCTGCACGAAGCTGCCGTCTTTACTCATTACTGTTTCTGGGTCATCTACCATCAGTAGTTCCCCAGGTTTAACTACCACTTCGCGCAAAATATCGTTTTTCTGAGTCACTTCCACAACGCCGCTGTTTTGGCAGAAGATATCTTTAACGACTTCATCCCCAGCGTTGACAAATTGACCATCTTCGACAATCAGCAACGAAATATCTTTATTAACTTCGTGGGTTTCTTCGGGTATCCATAATAAGGTACCTCCCTGCACCACTTCATAACCAAGTTTGGCTTTACCTTTTTTCTGTACCTCTACCCCAGAGAATTTCAACAATCCTCCCGTATTGGTGCGATAGCGATCGTCGATTAATTCTGCAACTACCTGCGAGTTTTGTACCTTAGTACCAGGAGTTGCTCTCAAGTTAAATACTTGGTTGTTTGCGGTGCTAATTAAATAGTTGTTGCGACCTTGAGAGCTTTGCACCGTCACAGAAGCTCGATCCAAAACGATCGAAGCAGTAATAATCTCAATCTCACGGGTACTTTTACCCGGAGTTGCTTCTGGTAGCCGCACTCCACCACCATGTTGGGAAGTTAGCTTGCTCTCGGCAATTACACCATTAGTTTCAACGCGATCGCCATTATCAACTATCAATTCTGCTCCGGGTGGTAAATTATATACCTCTCCGGAGAAAATCCAAATCAAACCACCCCTGACTGCCGTAGTCGTAGTGTTGCCCTGACGGTCGGTTTTTTGCTCCGCTACCACGTCGGCAAACCTAACTTCTCCGGCGATATCGGATGCTACATCTTTGACCGCTTTCTCAGTATTAATCCTGGTGGTTCTCGCTCCCAAAGCAACTTCTGCCAGCAGTTGACCCTGCTTGATTTTCGCGCCGTTGGCTACGTATAAAGTAGAACCTTTGGTGATGCTAATTTCCATCGCCGCTGCTTTTTGAGAGCCTTGGGGTTCCAAAGTCATCAACCCGCTGGTCTCAACAAACAGAGCTTCTTCACCGTGACGGGTGCGGTAAGGTCTAGTGCGGAATTTACCTTTGTACTTTACAGTCCCGTCGGCTTTAGCTCGTACCTGTTGCGCGACTTCCCCGGTAAATACACCCCCGGTGTGGAATGTACGCATGGTTAGCTGGGTTCCAGGTTCGCCAATACTTTGGGCGGCAATAATACCTACAGCTTCCCCAAGGTCTACCATTTTGGCATGAGCCAAACTCCAGCCGTAGCAGTGCTGGCATACGCTGCGGGCGGCTTCGCAAGTTAGGGGAGAACGAACTTCTACGTATTCAACTCCAGCCTCTTGGATCGCATCGGCGAGTTCCTCAGTAATCGGTGTATTGCGAGTTGCCAGGATTTCACCAGTTTTGGGATGCACCACATCGACATTAACCGACCTTCCCAAAAGCCGATTACCCAGAGGAATCAATATTTTATCTCCCTCCTTCATCGGACTGACAGGAATTCCCCGCGACGTACCGCAGTCGGTTTCGCGGATAATCACGTCCTGGGATACGTCCACCAAACGTCTGGTTAAATAACCACTATCAGCCGTCCGCAGCGCTGTATCCACCAATCCTTTACGCGCACCATAGGACGAAATAATGTATTCAGTTACCGTCAAACCTTCGCGGAAGTTAGTTTTAATTGGTAAGTCAATGATTTCCCCTTGAGGATCTGCCATCAATCCCCGCATTCCCACCAGCTGACGTACCTGGGAAATATTACCCCTCGCACCACTAAACGCCATCATATAAACCGAGTTGAGGGGGTCGGTACTTTTAAAGTGACTCACCACCTCGTCTTTAAGAGCTTCCGAAGTCCCGTTCCAAGTATCAATTACCTTTTGGAAACGTTCAACCTCAGTAATTTCACCGCGTTGATAGCGTTTCTCGGTAGCGCGAATTTCCTCTTCGGCAGCTTCCAAGAGCGATCGCTTAGAAGGAGGCACCATTAAATCATCAACACTAATAGAAACTCCCGCACGAGTCGCGTAACGGAAACCCAACTCCTTTAACTTATCCGCCATTACCGCAGTCCGAGCTGTACCGTAATTAGTAAAACCCCAGGAAATCAGCTTTCTCAGTTGCTTTTTATCAACTACGCGGTTGCGGAAAATCATTTTTTCGTTCATTACGATTTTAGATTTTAGATTTTAGATTTTGGATTATTCTTTTAAAGAGACTCAGACAGTTTTAGACTTAGATTTTAAATTCTAGATTCTAGATTTTAGATAAAAAATCTAAAATCCAAAATCCAAAATCAACTTAGCTCGCTAAAGCTTCCTGAATCGCCATGTTGTAAATGACGCGACCTGGCGTTGTGTATATATACTGAGACATCATTTCTCCGTCTGCATCTTCTCTAACGCGACGGAATTTGTAGAGCAAGGTACGGGTGCCGTCTTCGTTTTCTTGGATTTCCACTGGCTTACTATCATCTACATCCTGCTCCATTTCGCCGTCATAGCGGACGTAAACGTAAGCGTGTAGGTCTACTTGCTGTTGTTCGTAAGCCATTACTACGTCATTTAAAGAAGCATAATAACCCCCACGCCCTTTGGTGGCTCCAGGATTTTCTGCGGTTAAATAATATGCTCCCAATACCATGTCTTGGCTGGGGGTAATAATCGGCTTACCTGTAGCAGGTGAAAGTATGTTATTAGAAGCCAACATCAACAATCTTGCTTCCGATTGCGATTCCAAGGATAAAGGTACGTGAACCGCCATTTGGTCGCCGTCAAAGTCAGCGTTAAATGCCGGACATACCAAAGGATGCAGTTGAATTGCTCTTCCTTCTACCAAAATTGGTTCAAAAGCTTGAATACCCAAACGGTGCAAAGTCGGCGCACGGTTGAGCATCACCGGGTGTCCTTCGATGACTTCTTCTAAAACATCCCAAACTTGAGGGTCTGCCCGAGCTATTAATTTCTTGGCGGCTTTGATATTATTCACCATGCCGCCTCTAATTAATCTGTTGATTACAAAAGGCTGGAATAGTTCGATCGCCATTTCCCTAGGCAAACCGCACTGGTGAATTTGCAGCTTAGGACCGACTACAATTACGCTTCTTCCGGAATAGTCAACCCGTTTACCCAACAAGTTTTGCCGGAAACGTCCTTGTTTACCTTCAATAATGTCCGACAAAGATTTCAACGGACGGTTGTTAGCACCAACTACAGTACGTCCGCGACGACCGTTATCAATCAAAGCGTCTACTGCTTCTTGCAGCATCCGTTTCTCGTTACGGACGATAATTTCCGGAGCCAGAATTTCTTGCAATCTCGCCAAACGATTGTTACGGTTAATTACGCGGCGATAAAGGTCATTCAAATCGCTCGTAGCAAAGCGACCGCCATCAAGCTGTACCATCGGGCGCAAATCTGGAGGAATCACGGGGATTACCGTCATTACCATCCATTCAGGCTTGGAACCAGTAGCGATAAAGTTATCTATCACCCTTAACCGCTTGATTAACTTGGCTCGCTTTTGACCTTTTGCAACCAGAATATCTTCTCGCAAGGTTTCCGCTTCTGGTTCTAGATTGATATCCGCGAGTAACCGCAGCAAAGCTTCCGCACCAATCCCAACTTCTACCCCTTCCAACTGGGAATCTTCGCTGTAAATTTGGTCTTCAATTTCCAGCCACTGGTCTTCTGTGAGCAGTTGCTTATATGTTAATGACTCAGCATTACCAGGACTCAAAACTACATAAGAGTTGAAATAAACTATTTGTTCCACATCCCGCAGAGGCATATCTAACAGGATGGAAATATAGCTGGGAATACCTTTGAGATACCAAACGTGAGCTACTGGGGCGGCTAGTTTGATGTAGCCCATGCGGTGGCGACGTACTCTTGATTCGGTAACTTCCACACCGCAACGTTCGCAAACGATACCTCTATGACGGACTCTCTTATATTTCCCACAATGGCATTCCCAGTCTTTCGCAGGACCAAAAATGCGCTCGCAAAAAAGCCCGTCCATTTCTGGCTTCAAAGTACGATAGTTAATCGTCTCCGGTTTGGTTACTTCACCAACCACTTGGGAATTAGGCAAAGTCCTTTCTCCCCATTGACGAATACGTTCGGGTGAAGCCAAGCCAATTTTTACGTAATCAAACTGATTATTTTGAGAATTTCTCATAAAAAAGGTTAAAGGTCAAAGGTTCAAGGTCAAAGGTCAAAGGTAGAAACAGGTCAAAGGTAAGAATTAGCAGGTTAAAGGTCAAAGGTTGAGGAGTGATTAAAGGTATTAATTTCAGAAACACAATTTTATCGTTCGTTATTACCTCTTACTTCCTACCTAATTACCTTTAACCTTTAACCTTTAACCTTTGACCTTTACTGCTCTTCTTGTATTGTCTCGCGGGTGAGAGATTCGTAAGTGGGACGAGGTGGTGTACGACGAGAGTTTTGATCTGTCATCAGGTCAACTTCCACATCCAACGAACTACCATCATTTTGAGTTTCTACTTTATGGACTGCGATATCTAGTCCCAAAGATTGAAGTTCTCGCATCAATACTTTGAATGATTCTGGTGTTCCCGGACGAGGGATTGCTTTACCTTTAACAATGGCGTTAAGAGCTTCGTTACGTCCTTGCATATCGTCGGATTTGACAGTAAGTAACTCTTGCAACGTATAGGCAGCACCGAATGCTTCCAATGCCCATACTTCCATTTCTCCGAAACGCTGTCCGCCCTGCTGTGCTTTACCACCCAACGGCTGTTGTGTTACCAGAGAGTAAGGTCCGGTGGAACGAGCGTGGATTTTATCATCTACCAAGTGGACTAATTTGAGCATATAAGCTACGCCTATAGTCACCGCTCGGTCAAAAGGTTCGCCGGTACGACCGTCGTAAACTTGTATTTTCCCGCAGTTATCAGGATTAAATACCCAGTCTTTGCCAGTTTCGTCTCTTGCTTCTTGCAGCTTGCCGTGAACGATTTGCCGCGATGATTCTTCGCCATACATTTCATCAAAAGGCGTAATCTTAAACCTGACTCCCAAAGTATGACCAGCCCAACCTAACAAGCATTCAAATACTTGTCCTACGTTCATCCGGCTGGGTACGCCCAAAGGATTGAGTACAATATCTACACAAGAACCGTCTGGCAAGTAAGGCATATCTTCTAAAGGTAATATCTTGGAAATAATCCCTTTATTGCCGTGCCGTCCAGCCATTTTGTCGCCAACTTGAATTTTCCGCTTTTGGGCTACATAAACTCGCACCACCATGTTGGCTCCTGGTGGTAGTTCATCACCTTGCTCGCGGGTGAATATACGTACATCTACGACTCTACCTTTCTCTCCGTTCGGTACTCGCAAGGAGTTGTCTCTTACATCTCTAGCTTTTTCACCGAAAATCGCCCGGAGCAATTTCTCTTCTGGTGGCTGGTCGGATTCACCCTTGGGTGTTACCTTTCCTACTAAGATGTCTCCAGCTTCTACCCAAGCACCAATCCGGATAATTCCTTGTTCGTCTAAGTTTCGCAGCGCGTCTTCACCAACGTTAGGAATTTCTCTGGTAATTTCTTCGGGTCCTAGTTTGGTTTGTCTTGCTTCAATTTCATATTTTTCAATGTGAATTGAAGTATAAACATCGTCTTGCACCAAACGTTCGCTAATGAGAATTGCATCCTCGTAGTTGTAACCTTCCCAAGGCATATACGCAACTACAATGTTTTGTCCCAATGCTAATTCCCCACCTTCAGTGGAAGAACCATCTGCAAGTACCTGTCCGGCAATCACCTTTTCTCCTATCCTTACCAAAGGTTTTTGGTTCAAGCAGGTGTCTTGGTTGGAACGTTGATACTTGGAAATTTTGTATTTTTCTTCCGGTTCATCGGGTGCGGGACGAACACGAATTTCTGTGGCATCTACATAAGTAACGTCACCGTCGGTGCGGGATACGATCACCATCCCGGAGTCTCTCGCGGCTTGGGCTTCTAAACCAGTTCCTACTAAAGGACGTTCTGGTTTGAGCAATGGTACCGCTTGCCGTTGCATATTCGACCCCATTAATGCCCGGTTCGCGTCGTCATGTTCCAAAAATGGAATCAAACTTGTTGCAACCGAGACTATTTGTACTGGAGAAACCGCCACATAATCCACTTGTTCGGGAGTCGTGGTAGCCCAGTCTTGGCGGTAACGTACTGGTACTTGAGTACCAACAATGTAGCCATTTTCATCAAGGGGCGTATCACCTGGAGCAACTCGCAGGTCGTCTTCTTCATCGGCAGTCATGTAGAGTGCTTGCTTCTCAAACATCACTTTGCCGTTTTCTACCGGACGAAAAGGTGTTTCCAAAAAGCCATAGGAATTTACCTTCGCGTGAGTCGCTAAGGAACCAATTAATCCCGCGTTCGGACCTTCTGGCGTTTCAATCGGACATATCCGTCCGTAGTGACTTGGATGGATATCTCGCACCGCAAAACCGGCTCGTTCGCGAGTTAAACCACCAGGTCCAAGTGCCGACAATCTACGTTTGTGGGTCAGTTCTGCTAAAGGATTGGTTTGATCCATGAACTGAGATAGCTGGGACGAACCAAAGAATTCTTTGATTGCTGCTACCAGAGGTTTGGGGTTAACCAAAGAAGCCGGAGTTAGTGACTCAGCATCGGATACGGTCATACGTTCGCGGATAATCCGCTCCAAACGGTTTAGACCAACTCTCACTTGGTTTTGCAGTAGTTCGCCGACACTTCTGACTCGGCGATTTCCCAGATGGTCAATGTCATCGATATTACCGATGTCAAATTCTAAGTTGATTAGGTAATCTACTGCTGCCAAGATATCTGGAGCGGTCAAAACTCTAACTGTATCCGGAACTTGCAGGCGTAGCTTTTTATTCAGCTTATAGCGACCAACGCGACCTAAATCGTAGCGTTTGGCATCAAAAAATCGTGAATCTAACAGCTGTTGTCCGCCCAATACTGTGGGTGGTTCGCCGGGACGCAATTTACGATACAATTCCATCAGGGCTTCTTCTTCAGAAAACTGCCCTTCTTTTTCAATGGTTTTTTGGAAGTATTCCGGGTGCCGCAAGGCATCGAAAATTTCGTTATCGGTGAGTCCCAAGGCTTTCAGTAGCACTTGAGCCGACAGCTTGCGAGTTTTATCAATTCTGACCCAAACTAAATCGTTACGGTCTGTTTCAAATTTTAGCCATGCTCCCCGGTTGGGAATTAAACTAGCAGAATAAGTACGACGACCATTTTTATCGATTTCGGATTTGTAATAAACCCCTGGGGATCTAACTATCTGGTTGACAATTACCCGCTCTGCACCGTTAATGATAAATGTGCCGCGTTCGGTCATCAAAGGCAAATCACCAATAAATACTTCTTGCTCTTTTATCTCCCCTGTTTCTTTATTTATTAAGCGCGTAGGTACGTACATTTGCACCGCATAGGTGCTATCGCGTCGCTTCGATTCATCTACACCATACTTAGGCTCTTTAAGCTTGTACTTTTGTCCTAAAAAGTGCAGTTCAAGTTTGCCGGTGTAATCTGTAATCGGACTAAAGGAATTAAGCTCTTCTACTAACCCTTCTTCTAAAAACCAGCGAAAACTAGAACGCTGAATTTCAATCAAGTCGGGCAACATGAAGCCCGGTTCTGTCATTGAGTCGTAATTCATGCCTAAATTCAAATCTATAGAGGGTTAAACTTGTATGGACGTATAGAAAGTTGCGATCGCACTGCTGTTGTAGTCAATTGAGTGTGGATAAATTAAGTAACTAAATCCATGCATGGCATCTCGTTCAAAAATTAATCCTCTCAAAGAAGCAGGTAAAATATGCCAAAACTTAATTATTTGTTTGAGCTTGTTCGGGTAAGCTAGCTTTTCGCTTCACAAGAAACTGTTTTCCTTTTCTCATTTCCCCTCCAAGATTAGGCTTTAATTCAAACAAGTTAGTGTGTTTCAATCTGCTATACCTTTAGTGAGCTTCGCTTAACGCCGTTATGCCAACAGTATTTCTAATGTCATGTGATGATATCCTATTACTAAAGGAATTAATTGCTGCGTTGGTTTTCTCGAACGGCTTCGCGAACAGGCAGGTTATAGTCCCAAACTCCGAACCTTAAACAATTTTCTATAAATGAAATAATTTGGCTCAATGGCTAAACTAGGTGTAACTCTAACTAATTATCAAAGCGATCATTATCTATTGATAATATCCGCTATAAATAAAAATGCACCAAGTGGTGAATCGTTACTTTGAGCATTTGTGCAAACGCGACTCAACCATTATGACTCAATACTGCGTCGTTGAAGGGATTAATTCTATCATATTTATCCTCTTCCTAAAGACAGATTTTTGAGTAATACAGAGATTCACTTTTCAAGTGGTTTCTTCAAAGCTTCAAACCGAATAAATCGCAGGCATTTCTCGTTGTAATTGCAGCAATTTCACACAGAGTTTCTCCTCGCAAACTAGCTACTTGTTCGGCTACGTAACGAACGTAGGATGGTTCGTTCCGTTTTTGTCCTCGTTTGGGAACCGGAGCTAAAAAAGGACAGTCAGTTTCAATCAAAAGGCGATCGCTTCTCACCATCGCAGCTGACTCCTTGATAGCATGGGCATTTTTAAAGGTAACGGTTCCGCTAAAGCTGACATAAAAGCCCAAATCCAAAAACCATTGGGTTTCTTCAGGAGTTCCACCCCAGCAATGCATAACCCCCCGTACCTTTTCTCCATAATGCTCAATAAAATCTTGGAGAATTTGCTTCAACTCCAATGCTGCTTCTCTACAGTGGATAATAACTGGTAAGTTTAGTCTCGCCGCAATTTCCAACTGTTTTTGCAACACCATACGTTGCTGCTCGCAATTATTGGCTTTAAAAAAATCCAGCCCCATCTCCCCAATCGCGACTACTTTTTCGGACGAATTAGCTGCCGATTCTATTTCATTAGCTGTTTGAGATGTCCATTTATGGGCATCCAAGGGATGCAATCCTATCGCAAAGCTAATTTCAGGGAATCGATTAGCTAAGGCTTGAATCCCCAAAAATTCCGATGGCTCAACGCATGAATGTACCAGACGCACTACACCCGCTTCTTGCCATCGAGAACGCACTTCTTCTAAATCGGGTTGGAACTGGTCAAAGTTAAGATGAACGTGGGTGTCAATCAACTGCATTGATTTATCCTTGTTTAAAAGTCAGCAATTAAAAACAATGAATATTGCTGCCGATCTGGGTAAGCACGAACAAATTACGATTTAACCTTCTGTTGTTTGCGTAAGAACGCTGAGTTTTTTCGCTAATCGAGATTTTTTCCTCGCTCCATTATTTCGATGAAGAACTCCCCGCTTTACAGCTTTATCAATTTTGCTACAAGCAGCAGACATATTATCCAATACTTCTTTCTTTAATTCAGGAGTTGGTTCGGCTACATAGGTATCCAACGCGGTGAAGTATTTCTTCATTAACGTTTTCAATGCCGATTTGTAGGTTTTATTACGGACTCGATTGCGTTCTCCAACTAGAACACGTTTAAGAGCAGATCTTGAATTCGCCACAGGTTTTAAGAACTATATATATGTACGCACAATAATAGCCTTACTAATATAGCATCCAATTTGTCAATATGGTGATGCTACAAAAAAATATTGTGAAAAAAAATTATTTATAGTAAACGAAGAAAAATCGGTTGTGGAAAATTTTCAGTTAAACCAGCACTTTAACAGTTAAACGCTGTATGTACCTACATATTCTAACTGTAAATTATGTAAATTAAGAGCGATCGCCAAAAATCAAACCAGAAATAAAATCATAAAACTTAACTTCAAACAGCATCACTGCGGATAAAGGGGTAAAATATATTACTAGGATTTTTAATAGTACTTACCGTTAAAATGTTGCTTAACAACCGCTATCGGATAATTAGGAGTTTAGGAAGCGGTGGATTTGGAGAAACTTTTCTAGCAGAAGATACTCAAATACCTTCGACTCGTCAGTGTGTGATTAAACAGCTAAAACTATTTCAAGATAGTCCTCAAACTTATCAACTAGTACGGCAAAGATTTGCACGAGAAGCAGCAATTTTAGAAGCTCTGGGTGACGGTAGCCCTCAGATTCCTAGATTATATGCATATTTTAACGAAGGACAACGGTTTTACCTGGCTCAAGAGTATATTCAAGGACAAACTCTGAGCGAAACAGTGGTAAGTGGAAGTTTGAGCGAATCTAGAGTGCGAGAAATATTAATTAGCTTACTCAAACTACTTGAATACGTCCACAGTCAAGGCATTGTTCACCGAGATATCAAACCAGAAAATATTATTATCCGTTCGTCAGACAATCAACCCGTTTTGATTGATTTTGGTGCGGTGCGAGAAACGATGACTGCACAAGTCAATTCTCAAGGAAACGTTACCAGTTCGATTGTAATCGGGACACCTGGATTTATGCCAATCGAACAAGCCGCAGGTCGCGCTGTTTTTGCCAGCGACTTATATAGTTTGGGATTGGTGGCTATTTATTTGTTGACAGCTAAATTACCGCAAGAATTACAAACAGATGCTCATAACGGAGAAATTATTTGGTCAAAAAATGCCGTAAGTCATAATCTTGCAGCGGTTTTGGATCGAGCAATTCGCTCTCATGTAAAAGAACGTTTTTCTACTGCAAAAGAAATGTTAGAAGCGCTACAACCGCAGCCAACTTTGCAAGTGGTACCGTCGTCACGACAAATCGCAAAACCGACTAAGGGAGGAAACTGGTTCAAATCGATATTAATGGGTAGCGTGATCGGTGGGTGTGTATTGCTCGCTTTTGTATTCATCCAAAAAAACCAACAGTCACAACAAATTACGGAAGAACCGAAGCCGATAGAAACACCAATACCTGTAAATACTCCCCCTATTAAACCGCCGAATTCGTTTTATTTCTTGGCAGATTCGGCTTTTCGAGAACTTAATAATGCTAACAATCAAATCACAGATTTAAAAAATGCCGGTTATAACCAAGCTGGAAAATTTTGGTTGCAGGATTATCCTAATTTATCAAATAATCCATACCATCAAGTTTATGCGGCGAAATTTAGCAGTCTTACAAACTGTATTGAATCGTTGAGAAGTTATGTTCAAGCTAATAAAAATGCTTATTGCGCCCTTGCAAGTCAAGATACAAATGCATCACCCAATTATTTTTATGGTTCTCAAATAAAAAGTCCTAAAATAGACTCTAAACCGTCACCAAGTCAAGCAGTTACGGATTACTATACAACGATTAATAATCGTAATTATTCAAGTAGTTGGAATCAACTTTCACCAAGATTCCAAAGAAATAAATCTAATAACAGTTACTCCGAATATATAGATTGGTGGAATAAAGTGCAACGAGTCGCAGTTGAGCAAGCAAAAACTGTATCAACAAGTTCTAATACCGCAACAGTAGAAGTACAAATGAAATATTACCTAAAATCGGGAAGAGTTATTGCCGATGCTCAACAGTTTAAGCTGGTGTGGAATGCGACCCAACAAAATTGGAACTTTGATGACTCCAGCAAGTTAAATTAAAGCTTTGATGAAAATATGAATAATTATATTTAAGTAAATACATAGAGGATAATTGTATTTTTTCGTGGCTATAGTTTAATAAATATCAGGCGCAAACCGATGATGACACCGACATTAAACCATCGCTACAAAGTAATTAAAGTTCTCGCTTCCGGGGGATTTGGTGAAACATTTTTAGCTGAAGATACCCAAATGCCTTCAAAGCGAAAATGTGTAATTAAACAACTTAAACCTATAGAACACAATCCGCAAATATATGACTTATTGCAAGAAAGATTTCAGCGAGAAGCTGCGATTTTGGAAGAACTAAGCGACGGTAAAAACCAGATTCCTCAGCTATATGCTTATTTCATTCATAATGAGCAATTTTACTTAGTTCAAGAATATATTGAAGGAGAAACCCTTACAGATAAACTACGAAAAGAAGGGATATTAAGCGAAACTTCGGTCAAAGGCATTCTAATTAATATTTTACCCGTCCTGGAATACATTCACAGTAAACATATTGTCCACCGAGATATTAAACCCGATAACATCTTAATTCGTCATGGCGATCGCAAACCTGTATTAATCGACTTTGGTGCAGTTAAGGAAGCGATGCAGACGGTAATGGCTGGTTCCAATACAAAGTCTATTGTAATTGGTACACCTGGATTTATGCCAGCAGAACAAACTGCCGGAAGACCCACATATTCAAGTGACTTGTATAGTTTAGGACTAACTGCGATATACTTACTTACGGGTAAAATTCCCCAGGAATTATCAAGCAGTCCGTCTACAAGTGAAATTATCTGGCAGAATTATATTGCAAATATTACTCCCGATTTTGCCGCAGTTTTAGATAAGGCAATTAAATTTCATCCAAAAGAACGCTTTTCTACAGCCACAGAGATGCTAAAAGCTTTGCAAATGGTTGGTGTTACTTCCCTTCCTCCGACAGTACCTCAGCTTTCTACAACATCGATTAAGAAAAAAATCCTACCTGAGACAGTTATATCTATACCATCACCGAGAATACAATCTCAGCCATCAACAATGATACTCAGTGGAGGGATGAAAGATTGGCAAAAAGCGACGATTATAGGTTGCGCGATCGGTCTATCTGTTGTTGGTGGTATGGCAATAATTAACAAACAACCATCTGCGATTCAGGCTAATAAGACTATAGTCAAAAATGACGATGATTCCTACATAAATACTAAAGATTCAGTCAAATCTTTAGATAATTATGCGTCGCAATCTGCTAATTTACAAGCTTTAAATCAAACACAACTTTCACGAGCAGCATTAATAACAAGAGATGAAGCTATTTCTATTGTGAACCGTTGGCAAGATGCTAAGCAAGTATTGTTTGCACCTCCTTTTAATCGCAGTCTAGGAGCGGAATTAACAACAGGTGAAGCTTACAGAAAAAACATTAGTTCTGGTAGTTCGTTGGAATGGTTAGAAAGTAATAATGCCTATTACCGATATGGAGTACAAAGAATTGATTCTGTAGGAAACTTTATTGCTAGCGATGATAGAGCAACAATTGAAATGACAATTACTGAAGACCGTAAATTTTATAAAGATGGACAAATTATTCCTGGTGAAAATACTGAATTAGATACTAGAATTGTTAGATATTCTTTGCAGTTAGAAAATGGCAGTTTAAAAATTTCAGATTACGAAACTATCAACGTTATTAGTAGTCGTTAGGTTATTTAAAAATTGCTTCAAAAATCTTTTAAAAATAGTATTAATACATCGAAAATGAGAATTAACGATAAAAGACGCTCCAATAAAATATCTAACCTGCAATTTGCAAGTATAGTAACCGGAGTTGCACTAACTATAAATTCGATTGGTTTAGTTTTATATCAACAACAAAATCGCGAGAATACCAAGCAAATCGCGAAAAAGGTCAATCAATCAACTCCTTCACCATCATTACCTCCCTTACCATTAGTTTCACATCTTCCTTTAGCTGATAATTCCCAATTAACATATAATATTACAACTGCTCCACATTTCACTGAAAGCAAACAATTACAGAATATTGTTGATGAAATAGTTGATTTTACTAAAGATAAACAATTTCCAATTAAACCACTATCAATAACGCTGATTAATCTCGATAATGCCGAGTATGCGGGATATCAGCAAGAAAAATTTAGATATCCGGCAAGCGTGGTTAAATTATTTTGGATGGTTTATCTTTATGCTCAGATTGAAAAAGGTATTTTATCGGAAGCAGATTTTACTCGGTCTTTAGATGAAATGATTAAGAAGTCTGATAATGAAGCAGCTAGTAAGATTTTAGATAAAATTACCAAAACGCAGTATCATAAAAATATCCAAGGAGAAGAATATAAAAAATGGAAAAATGATAGATTGCAGGTGAATCAATATTTTCAACAAGCAGGATATAAGGAAATAAATGTTAGTCAAAAAACATTCCCTATTCCTTATTTAAACCTTTCTATGCCGAAAGGCTCCGAGTTTAAATTACGAGATAATCCTCAACAGCCGATTCGCAATCAAATCTCAACTCAACAGGTTGCTCGGCTATTATATGAAGTTGACAAGAAACAATCTGTATCGGCAACTTCTAGTAATAAAATGCAAAAGTTATTAACAATCGATTCTCATACTAGAAATACAAAAAAAGACGATAAAAGTACAGATGAATTTAATTCTGTCAGAGGTTTTTTGAGCGAAGATTTGCCAAATGATATTCGTTTTAGGGGTAAAGCAGGTTGGACAAGTGATTCTCGTAATGATGCTGCAATTATCTCTACACCCGATGGAAAAGTAGCTTATATATTAGTTGTTTTTGCTGATGATAGTTCCTATGCAGAAGATTGGAAAATATTTCCGCAAATTTCGCATTTGGTATTTGAACGGATGAAGAAAAAAGAGAAGTCGGGTTTTCACCAAATTTAAGCGTATTACAGATATTTATCGCAAAAAAACCGACTTCTAGACCCAGAGGGGCTGAGGTTAAATAAATCTTTTTCAACTGTTATCTATGAAGCCGGAAACAGCAGTATAATACTGGTAATTTATATTACAAGATGTTCTGTACTCACTGCTAAACGATGCAAATGCTGTTGAACAATCGCTATCAAGTTATTCGGACTTTGGGAAGTGGGGGATTTGGTGATACTTTTTTAGCAGAAGATACTCAAATGCCGTCTCAACGTCGCTGTGTAATTAAACTACTCAAACCGATTGAGAATAATCCTCAAATTTACCAATTGGTGCAAGAAAGATTCGCACGGGAAGCAGCTATTTTGGAAGAACTGGGTAGTTTGAGTAGTCAAATTCCCACTTTATACGCTTATTTTTATTTGTCAGATAAGTTTTATCTAGTTCAAGAATGGGTTGAAGGTGATACTTTAACAGCAAAAGTTCAACAGCAAGGTTTGTTTAATGAAAGCGGTGCTAAAGAAATATTATCGAATATTTTACCTGTTTTAGAGTTCGTACATAGTAAACGTATTGTTCACCGCGACATTAAACCAGATAATATTATTTTACGACGCAGCGATAATAAACCCGTGTTGATCGATTTTGGAGCGGTACGAGAGACAATGGGAACGGCAGTAAATTCTCAAGGTAGTTTAACTCGTTCGATTATAATTGGTACACCGGGCTATATGCCAAGTGAACAAGCTGCGGGTAGAGCGGTTTATTCAAGTGATTTATACAGTTTGTCCTTAACAATAGTTTATCTATTGAGTGGGAAATCACCGCAACAATTAGAAACAGATTCTCACACTGGGGAAATTATTTGGGAATCTGATGTAAAAAATATTAGTTCTTCATTCAAGACAGTAATTAATAAAGCGATCGCATTCCATCCACGGGAACGTTTTTCTAGTGCTTCAGAAATGCTCCAAGCTTTACAAAATTCAGATGCTCCCTTTCCAGCTACCGTAACTTTTCAACCGTCAATAATTACGTCTAATATATCTACACAGAATTTTTCTCCAAAACAAAATCATAAATCTCAAGAAAATCAATCCAGAAAGCCTAACGGAATTTTACCCCAAAGTATAGTTATTGGTGGCGTTATGGGGTTATTTGCGATCAGTGGTTTGTGGTTATTAATTCCTAAAAATACTACACCCAAACCAGAAGTTCAAACTAGTATAGTCGAACCCGAAACTACTACAAAACTCAAATCTAATATTACAAAACCAGTAGAATCTCAACTTCCTGTAGAACCCGAACCCCAAGCAACTATCGAACCTCAAGAGACTATTAAACCTCAAGCGACTATAGAACCTCAACCGATTATTAAACCAGTAGAAAATGATTTTAGTTGGCTTTCTTCTAAGAGGGTTACAGATGCAGATTTAGATAGTATGGATGGTTACACTTTAGATATTATGAGAAATTCAATTTTTGCTCGTCATGGACGACGTTTTGATAATCCTGGTTTACAAGAATATTTTGATAAACAATCTTGGTACATTTCCAAATACTCACCTAAACAATTTCCCTCTAATTTGGCTTCAAAAATAGAACTACAAAATGTAGAATATATTTCAAAATATCAAGATAGAACAAATAAAAGATTTTTTAGAAAATGATTGATTTGGGAATTGAGCATGGAGCATGGATAAATTATTAGTAAACAAATTCTAACTCTTAAAATCCAAAATCTAAAATCAAAAGATGTCTTTACGCTTTTGCAACCAAAAGGTAACAGTTAAATATACTAATGCGTGCAAACCTAATACACCCCAGTTCAAAAGTAAATTTTCCCAAGTTGCATCATATACTGGTGTTGGTTCAAAAGGTTGAGCAGCAGTAGTACCATCGGGTAATTTAATAGCTGCGGGAACCATTGCATTAATATTAACTAAAGCACCATAAGCTCCTACTGACCAACGACTCAACATTAACCAAGAAATTATTTTCCCAATTCCTTCTATTTTAAATAAAACCCCGGAAAAAATAATTTGAGGTATCAACAGTAAAGGTAAAGCGCTATTAGCTTGAGAACTATTTTTGACAACTGCTGAAACTAATAAACCCAAACTCATGCTAGTGAAAAGCGTCAGAAAAGTTGCGGTCGATAATCCTAGTATCCAAGAAATAAATTCAGGTTGTGGTGATTTGAATAATACCAGAATTACTAAAGATATTAATACAGTTTGTAATAAAGCTAAACCGGCAAGAATAACTAATTTAGAACCGAGATAAGCAAATAAACCCAAATTTACTAATCTTTCTCGCAGATAAATAGCAGTTTCCTTGACAATTTCTTGTAACGAACTGGAAAGCCCTACCCACAAAGCCGCACAGGTAAATACAAATAATACCCGTAATGCTAGAGGTGCTAAATTAACATCTGGTTGTTGTGATAAAACTAAAGGATTTTTATCTCCAAGGGCTACCGTAATTAAAGCAATTCCTATTGGTGCGGTCAACAGCGCCAAAATTAGGTTAACGCGATCGCGCTTTTGAATCTGAAAATATCTTTGTGTAAGAATACTTAACTGTTTGGTAAAAGAAACGCCGGAGTTGCGATTGTTTGCTTTTTTAGGTTTTGACTTTTGATTCCCCGGACTGAGATGATTGGCTACGTAACGACGATAATCGTCAGAGCGATGAAATCTTTCTGCTTCCTCAACGACGGTTTCTGGTTTTTCTAACTGGTTGTAAATATCCGCAAATTCGGTTACTCCAAAAAATTGCAAACATCGATCAGAAGGACCAAAATAACACAAACGTCCTCCTTGTCCGAGAAATACAACCCTATCGCACAATTTAATATTTGCCGTAGCGTGAGTGACTAAAATTACCGTCCGTCCTTGATTTGCCAACTTTCGCAACAGCTGCATCATCTTCTTATCCAAACCTGGATCTAATCCGGAAGTTGGTTCATCTAAGAAAAATAATTTCGGATCTGCAAGTAATTCTACTCCAATACTGATGCGTTTCCGTTGTCCCCCACTGAGTTCACCGATCAAACCATGACGACGGTGGGACATTTCCACATCTGATAGAGTTTTTTCTACCACTTTTTCTACATCAATATCCGCTGGTAGTCGTAATTTCGCAGCGTAGGTAAGTACTTGAGCAACGGTTAATTGGGAATGAATAATATCATCTTGCGGTACATAACCGATTTGAGCGCGGTAGATATTAAAATTGTTGAGTAAATCTTCCCCATTCAAATACACTACACCCTCAGTCAGTTTTTCGGTTCCTAATAGCGATCGCATTAAAGTAGATTTACCCGCACCGCTACCCCCGACCAAAGCTACAAGCTGTCCCGGTTCAATTGCACAGGAAATATCATCCAAACGACGCTTACCATTGCTTACAAGTACCAAATTGCAGGCATCCAAGCGAATTTGATTACCGCGATCAAGTATTTGTAAATCCGAACCCCGTAGCAGTAAAGTATAAGGTCCGATGCGAATTGTTGAGCCTTCAGTTAAAACTTTGCTTCCACTAATTCTTTCTCCGTCAACAAAAACCCCATTAGTACTAAAATCCCGGATAACGTAGCGTCCTTGGGCATCTCGCTCGATTGTCGCATGACGACGGGATACTGTGGGAGCATCCATTGTTAAAGTTGCGCTGTCATCCCGTCCTAATAACGCAGAACCATTTTTCAAAGAAATTGAATGCAGCTTTACTTCAGGAACTACAACGGGTTGCTTGGGATTTTTGTATGTCAACGAAACTTGATTTTCAGGGTTTTGTCCAATGTGAATTTCGACTCCATCTAAACCTCCGTGGTACTCCCACCACAGCAAAGCTTGGCGGTGAGGGGGATAGGAGGGCAGTTGTCGGGGCATCGAACCCCGACAACTGCCAATTCATTGGTTTTTGATCTTCTTTCTAAGACTACGGATAAATTCACGGATTACCTCTGTTTGGGTTCTATCTTCTTGTTGACAGTAGATTTTTAATACTTCCAACTCTTGCTTCGGGAGCCTGATATCTATACGAGTAGTCATACAAAAGTACGGAACAATGCTGTACAATAATTATATGCTACTAACTTATCAGTTCAAACTCAACCCCGCTCCCGAACAAGTTGTCATTCTTGAGACTTGGGGAGAAATGCTGCGTCGTCATTGGAACTACGCGCTAGGTGAGAGATTGGACTGGTTGAGACGTACAAGGTCGCAGATTGACCGATGTAGCTTAGTTTCTGAACCAATTGGCGAAATACCGTCGAAGCCAGATTACTATACACAAGCACGCAACCTCAAGCAAACTAAAGAGTTATTCCCCGACTACAAAAACATTTATGCCGACTGCCAACAACAAAATTTAATGCGGTTGGACAAAGCGTGGAAGCGCTGGCTAATACCTGACAAGAAAGGGAAAAGAGGAGGGAAGCCACGTTTTAAAAAGCGTGGGGATATTTCTTCATTCACCTTCCCGCGTGTTAATTCCCCTAAAGCTGGCGCACATTTAATAGGTAATATTCTCAAGCTATCCAAGATTGGTGAGATTGAGGTTATTCTGCATCGCCCAATCCCAGACGGTTTTGAGATTAAGCAGGCGACGATTCTTGCCAAGGCTGATGGATGGTATTGTAGTTTTTCTTTAGAAGATAAAACCATCCCCGATGCTTTATCTATTAATAAAATCACAACTGCTACTGGTATAGACGTAGGTTTAGAGAAGTTTTTAACTACCGCTAATGGAGAAAGCATTGAAGTGCCGCAGTATTATCGCAAGGCACAATCAAAGCTAGCTCGTCAACAACGGCGACTTGCTCGTAAAGTCAAAGAATCTAAGAATTTCCAGAAACAAGCGAACTCGGTTGCAAGGACTCATTTGCACGTTGCGAGGCAAAGAAAAGAGTTTCATTATCATGTTTCTCATTGGTTGGTTAACTCCTATGACTTAATTGTTTTTGAAAATTTGAACATTAGAGGATTGGCTAGAACACGACTGGCTAAGTCAATACTTGATGTCGCGTGGGGTGCGTTCCTCCAAATTATGCAAGTAGTAGCGGTAAAACGCGGCAAGCTGACACTTGGAGTTGACCCTAAAGGTACTAGTATTAATTGTTCGAGTTGTGGTGAAAGGGTTGAGAAAACCCTCGCAATTCGTGTTCATAGTTGTTCCTGCGGGTTAGTTATTGACCGAGATTGGAATAGCGCGTTGAATATTTTGAAGCGTGGGTCGGTTGGACTACCGACCCCTGGCTGTGGAGGCTTAGACAGTAGTCAGCCTATGAAGCAGCAAGTCTCATTTGTAAATTTGAGATGCTCTCGCTACACTGCTTGCAGTTAGCGGTGAGAGTTGTCACTGGTAAGTAGAAAACCACTATCTGAAGTGATGCGAGTGCGATCGCGATAAAGTCCGTTAGTACTGGATTTATTTCCATCACCATCATAGATCCGATAGTCTTCCTCTTCTTGACATAAAACCGCTTGAATTCGTCCTACAACCTGCCAATCTCGCGGAACCAACAAATCAGCAAAACTCGCATCACGTCCAATTCTATGTTGCGGTTTGATTAATGGTAGCCGTAAAATTTGCTCTCCATTATTTAACTCTAAATAAGGATTATCAAGAACTGTCGCATTCCCTGTTTGAGTCATTTTTGATCTGAATTATAAATAGATAAATATTGGCTACAAAAAAATAAATTGTGATTTTTCACACGAGAATATTAGCAGTAGAGCCACATAAGAAGAAAGGTAATTTATACAAAAAGAGTTAAGAGTTAGGAGTTAGGAGTTATTAATTGCGAATTGCGAATTGGTAATTGCGTTCGCGAAGCGTCTCCCGAAGGGAGAAATTGCTAATTGTCTCCCCATCTCCATTCGCGTCATAAATCCTAACTTGACTCGTTGCTTATACAATAAAGCGAGTAAAATATATGACTGTGTTCCTTTTGACTTACTAGCGCTTAATTTATACAAATGCTGCTTAATAACCGCTATCGGATTATTCGGACTTTAGGAAGCGGCGGATTTGGTAAAACTTTCCTGGCAGAGGATAGCCAAATCCCTTCTTGCCGTCTTTGTGTAATTAAACAACTGCGACCAATTCAAAATAATCCCCAAATTTACGAGTTGGTACAGCAGCGGTTTGCACGCGAAGCAGCGATTTTAGAAGAACTCGGTGATGGTAGCTCTCAGATTCCGCGATTGTATGCTTATTTCAGCGAGCATGGGCAATTTTACTTAGTACAGGAATATGTTGAAGGAAAGACTTTAACGCAAATTTTGCAAGAGCTTGGTTTGATGGATGAAAACTCTGTCAAAGGAATTTTGATCGGTATCTTACCAGTTCTTGAATATGTCCACTCTAAAGGTATTGTTCATCGAGACATCAAGCCAGAAAATATTTTAATTGATGTTGAGAATAAGCCCGTACTTATAGATTTTGGCGCGGTTAAAGAAACTTTATCGACGATGATGACTACTTCAGGGAATGCCACAAAATCTATTGTGATTGGTACACCGGGATTTATGTCAACCGAACAATCTATTGGAAGACCGATGTTTGTCAGCGATATATATAGTTTGGGGTTAACTGCAATTTATTTGCTGACAGGTAAAATGCCGCAAGAGTTAGCGACAGAACCCGCGACTGGTAAAATATTGTGGCGGCAATATGCGCCCAACGTTAAAAATGATTTTGCAAATATTTTAGATCGGGCAATTGGGTTTGATGCCAGGGAAAGATTCAAGAGTGCCAGTGTTATGCTGCAAGCCTTACAAACTGGTGTTTTAAGCGTACCTTCGGGGGTTTCTCATATTACTAGGGATACTGTCCCTCCCGGAATCACCTTGCCACCCCAAACTTATTTAAGTACAATTTCCATTGCACCACCCTCTTCAATTGCATATGGTCGTCAAGGAAGCGGAAAAGGAATTCTTTTTGGTAGTTTAATTGCGGGTAGCTTGATCGGTGCATCAATACTTATTGGTTTTACTTTATACAAGCAGCCTCAAGTAACCCAACAACCACAACCAAGCGCTTCACCTCAAAAAACTCCAGAAAATTTAAATATAAACCAGCAAAAAAATATACCCACACCTACCGTAACTCCCACAGTAAAGCCAACTTTAACCGTACCACCGGCTATAGAACCCAATGAAACTTTAAAAATAGAACCACCCATAACAGCACAACCTCCTCAAATCGCGAATCCTAATCCCGATCCTCCGATTCTCCGAGAAACTCCCTTATCTCCTCCGATTGAATTCACATCACCAATTCAACGGTCATCACCAGCGCAAGCAGTAGAGAATTATTACTCAATAATTAATCAAGGTCAGTATAAAACAGCTTGGAATCAGCTATCTCCCGAATATAAAGATAACAAGCGTTTTCATCCCAACGGTTATTTTTCTTATTTAAGTTGGTGGAAAGGAAAAGTTGAAAGCGTAGATATCCAACAAGTAAGCGTCTTAGAAGCAAATCAAGATACAGCGATAGTAGATGCTTCGTTGAACTATTCCATGAAAAATGGTCGAATTGTTCTTAGTTCCGTGCGATTCTTTTTGGTATGGGATGCTCAGAATAGTAGATGGATGGTGAAGGATGCGAATTGAGATAAGTAGATGAGTGAAAAAATATCCTTGAGATTAGGGAGTAGGGAGTAGGCAATAGGCAGTAGAAAAGAGGGTTTTGAGAATTTTTTTAATGTCTACTTAAGACATTACATTTCTTCTTCTGCTAACTTTTCAATGTACTTCTGTACGAGAGGTACTTGAAAGCTAATATGAGTTGTTTCCGAATCATTCACGCAAACCATTTGTTTTTCTAAAATCTCTTTACGAATTAGCGATCGCACTATTATAGTTTTATCTACCTTATTTTCTAATTGAGGTTGTTCTCCTCGAACTAATCGATAAAGTAAATTTAGTTCCTCAGCGCTAAAACTTCTCTGTAATTCCCGAAAATACGGTTTGGCTCGTCTAAGTACTATGGGAATCACCCTTTCAACATCAGCTTGAGAAATTTTTGAGTGATTCTATTGGTTTATAATTGCAACGATCAAATATGATGTAAAATTTATCAATATTTATCTAATCAAAAATTCTACATTGCTGGTTCAATGTAAGGCATTTGTTCGCTAAATAACGATTCATGTGCCAAATATCAATACCCATCAAGCTTTATATTATTTGCCAAATTGTTGTAATCCGAGCTAAAAATTTACATGAATTCTCAGGAAACTGATGAAAAAAAGGTTTCGTCATCAAAAGCATGGCGTAGCTTGCGAGAAAATCTGATTCTAATTACCATTGCTTTGGTATTAGCATTCTTCATTCGGACTTTTATCGCCGAACCCCGCTACATCCCCTCAGATTCGATGCTACCGACTTTACATACAGGTGATAGACTCGTAGTTGAAAAAATTTCATACAGGTTTAATCCCCCTAAATTTGGCGATATCGTAGTTTTTCAACCACCCCCGGAATTACAGCGTCGCGGATATCCCGCAGACCAAGCTTTTATTAAGCGCTTGATTGGTAGTCCTGGAGACAGGCTGCAAATTGATAGTGGCAAGGTTTATCTTAATGGTAAAAGTTTGCAGGAAGACTATATAAAGGAACCACCTTCACAACCTTTTCCGCTAATACAAGTTCCTCCGAATCAATATTTTATGATGGGAGACAATCGTAATGATAGTAACGACTCGCGCTATTGGGGCTTTTTACCGCAAAAATATATGATTGGTAAGGCAACGTTTCGTTTTTGGCCTCCCGATCGCATTGGGTTTATATGAAAGTTAGGAGTTAGGAGTTAGGAGTGCGAGCATCTTGCTCGCTAATTACCGATCTTAGTCGTTGTTAAATAAGCTCTCAACCACCTAAATCATATGAGCCTGTACTTAATTTATCTAAAACCGTAAAAAATACATTAACTGAGCGAGTGTTTCACCAGATAAATTCAACCGTTTCTGAAAATCAACTATATTGCGATAGGGACCCGACGAGCTACGATTATCTATTACTGCTTGTGCTAAGGAAGAATCAATAAAAGGTACTTTCAATAAATCGTCAACTGTGGCGCTATTTGGATTTACCACACAGGTAACAGTATCTAAAGATTGGTCGTCATAATAACCAAAAATTAAAATGACTTCTAAAGGTTTTAACCGCTGTGCTGGTAAAGCCAAAGCCGCTGCAATATCTTCTACGCAGTAAAATTTAAGACCTGTTTGTGCAAGTTCTACAAGAGTTCGTGCTTGATGTATAGACAACCCTGGTAAGCGCAACCAATCATCAATAGTAGCTTGATTCGCGTCAATCCGAATCCCAAGCTGAACTGCGATCGCAATTTCTTCCCCCGATTTTAATCGATAATATGGGTCATTAAGTAGTTTTTGACGCAGTTTTTGCAGCCTGGGATTAAGTCGCGGTAGCCAGTTGGGGTTCATGGGAAGAAAGGGAAGATTGAGGGATGGGAGATGGGGAGATGGTGGGACAAGGGGACAAGGGAAAATTAAAATTCTTTACTCCTAACTCCTAACTCCTAAATGTTCACTGTTCACTGTCCAAAAGTTGACGGCGTTTTTGTTCAAATTCATACTCGGAAATTAATCCATCCTGACGTAAAGCATCCAATTCCCGCAAAGCTTCTGCTAGCGCTGCCATAGAAGAAGCTTTATTCGTAGAAATAGATTTTGTTGATTTGCCGGAATTGAAATTACGATCAAAAGTTTCTTCGTCTTGTGCTAAGTACCAAACAGCTTCGATCGCACAAGCCACTTTTGGTATTGGTGTCCAAGAAAGTAAAACATAAAGCAATCCCCATAACGGCTGTCCTAAATAAAATTTATGTAAGCCGGATATTGTGACCGCACCAGATAAAGCTAAAATTGCAGCGATGCTTCGGCTTTTATTTTTGGCAAACATATTCTTAAATTATCTATCATTACCAAATTAAATTACACAGCCGGTTCTTGCTTACTTAAACAAATACGGAAAATGTAACAAACCAAGAAAGTTATATTAACAAAATATTTGGTTTAATTCAGCATTTTAAATTTCGTTCAGTTTCTCAAAATGATTCTAAATAAGTACTTATGCAAAATAAATTAAAGATTTCGTCTGGGGAAGGAATAGGGAATAAGGAAGATTTATATAACTCACGAGTAATTAAGTAATTATATAAATAATTTTGCGTCAGTACTTAATTATTTATCCAAGTTTAATCAAAAGATCGATGACTAATAAATTAAATTTTTGCCTAGCTAGAATCTCGGCAATTATTCTGCCATATCATGTAAAAACAGTTACAGAAAACACTATGGAGTCTTATTATTAAATTAATATTAAAAGTACATATTACTGTTTCGTATTCAAGAGACGTTTATTTTTCACGATAAAATAGGGTTATGCAGAAAAATCATTTTTTCATAGCTGATATTGGTTCAGTATAAAGGAATTTAAACATTCTTAACTGACTTGTAAAGAATCTAAGTAGATAACTTGATATCTCACTTAAGCTTGTTCCCGCTTATTAGTTGTGTAGATTAAGATAAGAAAAGTAACAATATATTAATCAATACTCATTTAAATACAGGTAACATGGGATTTTTCGACTCCGACATAGTTCAGCAAGAAGCGAAAAAGCTGTTTGAAGATTATCAAGCCCTAATTCAACTTGGTAATAGTTACGGTAAATTTGATCGTGAAGGCAAAAAACTTTTTATCAGTCAGATGGAAGCGATGATGGAGCGCTACCGGGTATTTATGAAGCGCTTCGAGTTATCTGAAGATTTTATGGCACAAATGACAATTGAGCAATTGAAAACTCAATTAAATCAATTTGGAGTCACTCCTCAACAAATGTTTGACCAAATGAATCTTACCTTAGAGCGAATGAAAGCCGATTTAGAAAGAAACCCCTAGTCAAATTAAGCAGTAGTCGCGAATAGAAAGCCAGTCCGTTGCGCGGGAACAAGCGCACTTTAGGAACTGGCGTGGAAACCGCTTAACGTTATCTCACTCTTAAGTGTCGTCTTATGCAAAAAATTATTTTGCCCTGGGACGTTTAAATTTTGAAGGTGGCGTAAAACTCTGTACTGGTACGCCTTGCAGCGCCCGCACCATGAAATCGCGCCAAATCGGTGCAACATCACCACCACCTGTAACACCGCTAGATAATTGTCTGTTGTCGTCTCTCCCAATCCAAACGGCGGTAGTTAATTGCGGTACCGTACCTACAAACCAGATATCTTTTTCTGAAGATGTAGTTCCCGTTTTACCTGCTGTAGGACGACCCAGAGCAGCATTTTTACCAGTACCTTCAGAAACTACAGTTTGAAGAATATTGATTGTGGAAGCTGCTGCCCAGGAATCTAATACTAGTTTAGGTTTGGGTGTATTATCTAATAAAACATTACCACTACTATCAGTAACGCGAGCAATAACTGTTGTTGGCGACTGCCAGCCATAATTAGCAAAAGTCGCATAGGCAGAAGCCATTTCCAACGGTGTTACTCCAATCGCACCTAGAGGTAGAGAAGTTACAGGTTCCATTGGACTCATAATACCCAAAGTTCGGCTAGTTTCGACTACCTTATTCATCCCGATAGCTTTACCAACCTTAATTACCGGAATATTTCGAGATAGCTTCAGGGCGTGGCGAATTGACATTGCACCGCCAAAACTGTTGTCATAGTTACGCGGATTATACCAGCCGCTACCGTCTCGATAGCTGACTGGAGTATCGTACACGATTGTATCGGGTGTATACTTACCAGTGGCAAATGCAGTGTAGTAAACAAAGGGTTTAAAAGCAGAACCGGGCTGTCTTTGAGCTTGGGTAGCACGGTTGAATTCACTTGTTTTAGAATCTACACCACCAACCAAGGCTTTAACAAAATGAGTGCGCGGGTCTACAGCTACCAAAGCAATTTGGTTTTTATATACACCGCGACTCAACAGCCGAGAATGCCATTTCTTGACAACATCTTCTGCCATTTGCTGGAAGTTAAGATCGACGGTAGTTTGTACCCGCATACCGCCTTTAAGCAGCGCATCGCGACCAAATTTTTTGGCCAATTCTCGCGACACTTCATTTGTGATGTAAGGTAAAGAACTACGTTGAAACGACTTGATTTTACCTAGCTTGACTTCTTCTTTAAGCGCGTCGTCATGTTCTTTTTGGTCAATCCAGCCTAAAGCTAGCATTCGTCCTAATACGACTTTTTGCTGGAATTTTGCTTTTTTCAAGCTGATAAATGGGCTGTATTGCTCTGGTGCTTGGATTAATCCAGCCATCATTGCCGATTCAGCCAAATCTAATTCGCCAGCCGACTTGTTAAAGTAGCTGCGTGCAGCAGTTTGAACGCCGTAATTGTTATGACCCCAATAAACTTGATTGAGGTACATTTCCAAAATATCGTTTTTAGAAAGAATTTGTTCTAAACGAATTGCTAATACACCTTCAGCCAACTTACGAGTATATTCACGTCGTTGGTTAAGAAACAGGTTTTTCACCAACTGCATGGTGATAGTCGAAGCACCTTGGCTAACTCCACCAGATGTATAGTTAGTGACGATAGCACGTCCTATACCTTTAGGGTTTATACCGTGGTGGAAATAAAAGTCGCTATCTTCACTTGCTAATACGGCTCGCTTTAACTCGGGAGATATTTTATCAGCAGTTACAACTTCGCGGTTAGCTTCTCCGTGTAAACTTGTAAGTAATTTACCTTTGATGTCGTAAATGTAAGTTGTTTCAGAAGGAAAGAAGTTACGTAGCTGTCTGACATCTGGTAAATTACGGAAACTAATTGCTAAGCCGACTAATCCTCCCGCTACAATGGAGCTTGTCAACATAGTGGCAGCTAGCAGAGTTCCTCCAGCTACCTGACCGACTCCTTTGATAAACTCAAAGCCTGACGAAACCGGAGCCTTGGGCTGCTTTTTTTCAAAAGTCCTAGATGACACGGCTATCTCACTTCCTCACTTGTATGTAAATAATATGTCTAATTAATAAAGGCAGGTCAAGGCAGATGTTTTTTTGTAATTATATTAGTTTGTTAGATAAGCCATAAGATTATTTAAGAGCGATCGCCACTAAGTCAACACTATAAGCAACAAAACTAGTATGGAGCAATTTGATTGGCTACATCGGGGTACTGTAGAAATTTTCCCCCAGGGAGATGATAACCATAAAGAATCCGCAAGTTTGGAAAAGCTGTTGGAAACAACAGACAGACCTTTAAGAATTAAATTTGGCATCGATCCGACAGGTGCGGATGTTCACCTTGGTCATAGTATACCAATGCGGAAACTGAGAGCTTTCCAAGATGCAGGTCATACAGCAGTACTGATTATTGGTGATTTTACCGCTAGAATTGGCGACCCATCAGGTAAATCAGAGACACGTCGTCAACTAACACAAGAAGAAGTCAATCAAAACGCTAAAAGTTATTTAGAGCAAGTCCGACCTATTTTGGATTTTGACACTCCAGGTAGGTTAGAAGTACGTTATAACTCCGAATGGCTCGAAAAGTTAGACTTAGGACAAATTTTGGAGTTACTTTCAACGATGACAGTGGGTCAAATGCTAGCTAAGGAAGGCTTTGCCGAACGCTATAAAAAAGAGAATCCTATTTTTATCCATGAGTTCCTCTATCCATTAATGCAGGGTTACGATTCGGTTGCTGTTTCTTCTGATGTCGAATTAGGAGCGACTGACCAAAAGTTTAACATTGCCGTAGGACGAGATTTGCAACGTCACTTCGGTCTCAAGCCTCAATTCGGGCTATTATTACCAATTTTAGTTGGTACCGACGGCATTCAAAAAATGTCTAAGTCTCTGAATAACTATATAGCCGTTAAAGAACATCCCTCCCAAAAATATCAGAAATTACAGGGAGTTCCCGACGAACTCCTATCTCAATACTTTGAACTACTTACAGAACTATCTTTGGACAATCTGCCAGAAACTCCCAGAGATCGCCAAAAATTATTAGCCTCAGAAGTTGTTACTCAGTATCACGGTTTACAAGCTGCCAAAGAAGCAGAACTTGCTGCTACATCCGGGGGCAAAACAGGAGAAGTCCCAGAATATTCTCTAGCTCAAGTTGAATTCCCCGCAAAACTATTCTATCTTCTTAATGTTAGCGGCTTATGTAAAAGCAGTGGAGAAGGTAGAAGAAAAATTCAAGAAGGTGGTGTACGCTTAGACGGTGAAAAAGTTACCGATACCGACACTAGCTTCAATAATCCAACCCAATTACAAGGTAAAGTTTTGCAACTTGGGAAAAATAAATTTATCAAACTAGTAGAGTGATAAAGGTCAAAGGTTAAAGGTCAATAATTAGGAGTTAGGAGTTAATAGTTAAATTTCTCCTCTTTCCCCTCTTACCCCCTCACATCTCCCACAATTCCCCGATGCAAAAAATCATAGTCCCTCTAGACGTAGGGGATGAGTCAAGTGCGATCGCGCTGGTTGAAAAGCTTTCCGAAGTTACTTTTTTTAAGGTTGGTTTGGAGTTGTTTACTAACTGCGGACCAAAAATTATTGAAGTGCTTAAATCTCGTCAAAAAAAGATATTTCTTGACTTAAAGTTTCATGATATTCCAAATACGGTCAAAGGTGCTTGCCGTAGCGCGGCTCGTTATGGCGTAGATTTACTGACTATTCACGCGACGGCTGGTAAAGATGCACTCAAAGCTGCTACTGAGGGTTTAATTGAAGGTGCGGCGCAAGCAGGAGTGGAACCGCCGAAGTTAATTGCTATTACTCTGTTAACTAGTATTTCTTCAAGACAATTGGCCTTCGATCTAAAAATTCCTTTGGAATTACCTGAATACGCTCTGCAAATGGCGCTTTTGGCTAAGGAATCTGGGTTAGATGGAGCGGTTTGTTCGCCTCAAGAAGTAGCAAAATTACGAGAAGTTTGTGGAGATGATTTTTTGTTTGTGTGTCCTGGTATACGTCCAAGCTGGGCAGATAAAGGCGACCAAAAACGGACTTTTACCCCAGCAGAAGCTTTACAAGCGGGTGCCGATTATTTGGTGATTGGCAGACCGATTACTGCTGCTGAGGAACCTGGGTTGGCTTGGAAGAAAATTTGTGAAGAGTTATACCCCTCTCTTTACTAAGGGGAGGGGAAAGGGGTGAGGTTCTACGTTAAGTTTTAGGAGGAAATTTTATATAACGTAATTGTAATGGTTAAAAAGAAAAATTATTATTTATTGTTTGTATTTAGCTGTTGGATTTTTATATCTAATCCACTTAATTATCCTGCATTAGCAGCAAAATCAGTTGTTAATAATCCAAAAGAAAATTCCTGTTCAAATAAAGATTTAGCTTCATTAACAACTAAATTAATGCGGGATTTACCAGCTTATTTCAATCGTGCAACTCAACGCGCTCGCCGTTTAGATAGATCTGTCCAGGTTTATAGCTATATGTTGGTAGCGGGAAAACCTGATTTTCAACCGTTACCGTTAAGAAGTTGGACTGATGAAGCAGATAAATCAGCAAATGGAAAAAATGGAGTTGAACAAATATTTTTTACAACTTTAGAACGTCAGTATGTCAAAGGTAAAGCGGTACAGTTACAAGACTTTCACTGGTTATTTTTGACAAAAACCGAAAGCGGTTGGCGAGTAGCAATGATGTATTCGCAAACAGGAGGTTATCCTAAACAACAACCACCTACACCACCAAGAGAAAGTAGCGATAGTGCTGTAGCTCAGGGAATTAAAACTTGGTTGCGTGATTGTCGAGCGGGAAGTTTGCGATTTTAATAACGGATGTATTTGTTTTAGGTTTTACCT